>NZ_MECT01000187.1:0-3234 GCF_001722145.1 Shigella sp. FC1544 | reverse complement strand
TTTGCTCTTTAAAAATCTGGATCAAGCTGAAAATTGAAACACTGAACAACGAAAGTTGTTCGTGAGTCTCTCAAATTTTCGCAACACGATGATGAATCGTAAGAAACATCTTCGGGTTGTGAGGTTAAGCGACTAAGCGTACACGGTGGATGCCCTGGCAGTCAGAGGCGATGAAGGACGTGCTAATCTGCGATAAGCGTCGGTAAGGTGATATGAACCGTTATAACCGGCGATTTCCGAATGGGGAAACCCAGTGTGATTCGTCACACTATCATTAACTGAATCCATAGGTTAATGAGGCGAACCGGGGGAACTGAAACATCTAAGTACCCCGAGGAAAAGAAATCAACCGAGATTCCCCCAGTAGCGGCGAGCGAACGGGGAGCAGCCCAGAGCCTGAATCAGTGTGTGTGTTAGTGGAAGCGTCTGGAAAGGCGTGCGATACAGGGTGACAGCCCCGTACACAAAAATGCACATATTGTGAGCTCGATGAGTAGGGCGGGACACGTGGTATCCTGTCTGAATATGGGGGGACCATCCTCCAAGGCTAAATACTCCTGACTGACCGATAGTGAACCAGTACCGTGAGGGAAAGGCGAAAAGAACCCCGGCGAGGGGAGTGAAAAAGAACCTGAAACCGTGTACGTACAAGCAGTGGGAGCACGCTTAGGCGTGTGACTGCGTACCTTTTGTATAATGGGTCAGCGACTTATATTCTGTAGCAAGGTTAACCGAATAGGGGAGCCGAAGGGAAACCGAGTCTTAACTGGGCGTTAAGTTGCAGGGTATAGACCCGAAACCCGGTGATCTAGCCATGGGCAGGTTGAAGGTTGGGTAACACTAACTGGAGGACCGAACCGACTAATGTTGAAAAATTAGCGGATGACTTGTGGCTGGGGGTGAAAGGCCAATCAAACCGGGAGATAGCTGGTTCTCCCCGAAAGCTATTTAGGTAGCGCCTCGTGAATTCATCTCCGGGGGTAGAGCACTGTTTCGGCAAGGGGGTCATCCCGACTTACCAACCCGATGCAAACTGCGAATACCGGAGAATGTTATCACGGGAGACACACGGCGGGTGCTAACGTCCGTCGTGAAGAGGGAAACAACCCAGACCGCCAGCTAAGGTCCCAAAGTCATGGTTAAGTGGGAAACGATGTGGGAAGGCCCAGACAGCCAGGATGTTGGCTTAGAAGCAGCCATCATTTAAAGAAAGCGTAATAGCTCACTGGTCGAGTCGGCCTGCGCGGAAGATGTAACGGGGCTAAACCATGCACCGAAGCTGCGGCAGCGACACTATGTGTTGTTGGGTAGGGGAGCGTTCTGTAAGCCTGTGAAGGTGTACTGTGAGGTATGCTGGAGGTATCAGAAGTGCGAATGCTGACATAAGTAACGATAAAGCGGGTGAAAAGCCCGCTCGCCGGAAGACCAAGGGTTCCTGTCCAACGTTAATCGGGGCAGGGTGAGTCGACTCCTAAGGCGAGGCCGAAAGGCGTAGTCGATGGGAAACAGGTTAATATTCCTGTACTTGGTGTTACTGCGAAGGGGGGACGGAGAAGGCTATGTTGGCCGGGCGACGGTTGTCCCGGTTTAAGCGTGTAGGCTGGTTTTCCAGGCAAATCCGGAAAACTAAGGCTGAGGCGTGATGACGAGGCACTACGGTGCTGAAGCAACAAATGCCCTGCTTCCAGGAAAAGCCTCTAAGCATCAGGTAACATCAAATCGTACCCCAAACCGACACAGGTGGTCAGGTAGAGAATACCAAGGCGCTTGAGAGAACTCGGGTGAAGGAACTAGGCAAAATGGTGCCGTAACTTCGGGAGAAGGCACGCTGATATGTAGGTGAAGTCCCTCGCGGATGGAGCTGAAATCAGTCGAAGATACCAGCTGGCTGCAACTGTTTATTAAAAACACAGCACTGTGCAAACACGAAAGTGGACGTATACGGTGTGACGCCTGCCCGGTGCCGGAAGGTTAATTGATGGGGTCAGCGCAAGCGAAGCTCTTGATCGAAGCCCCGGTAAACGGCGGCCGTAACTATAACGGTCCTAAGGTAGCGAAATTCCTTGTCGGGTAAGTTCCGACCTGCACGAATGGCGTAATGATGGCCAGGCTGTCTCCACCCGAGACTCAGTGAAATTGAACTCGCTGTGAAGATGCAGTGTACCCGCGGCAAGACGGAAAGACCCCGTGAACCTTTACTATAGCTTGACACTGAACATTGAGCCTTGATGTGTAGGATAGGTGGGAGGCTTTGAAGTGTGGACGCCAGTCTGCATGGAGCCGACCTTGAAATACCACCCTTTAATGTTTGATGTTCTAACGTTGACCCGTAATCCGGGTTGCGGACAGTGTCTGGTGGGTAGTTTGACTGGGGCGGTCTCCTCCTAAAGAGTAACGGAGGAGCACGAAGGTTGGCTAATCCTGGTCGGACATCAGGAGGTTAGTGCAATGGCATAAGCCAGCTTGACTGCGAGCGTGACGGCGCGAGCAGGTGCGAAAGCAGGTCATAGTGATCCGGTGGTTCTGAATGGAAGGGCCATCGCTCAACGGATAAAAGGTACTCCGGGGATAACAGGCTGATACCGCCCAAGAGTTCATATCGACGGCGGTGTTTGGCACCTCGATGTCGGCTCATCACATCCTGGGGCTGAAGTAGGTCCCAAGGGTATGGCTGTTCGCCATTTAAAGTGGTACGCGAGCTGGGTTTAGAACGTCGTGAGACAGTTCGGTCCCTATCTGCCGTGGGCGCTGGAGAACTGAGGGGGGCTGCTCCTAGTACGAGAGGACCGGAGTGGACGCATCACTGGTGTTCGGGTTGTCATGCCAATGGCACTGCCCGGTAGCTAAATGCGGAAGAGATAAGTGCTGAAAGCATCTAAGCACGAAACTTGCCCCGAGATGAGTTCTCCCTGACTCCTTGAGAGTCCTGAAGGAACGTTGAAGACGACGACGTTGATAGGCCGGGTGTGTAAGCGCAGCGATGCGTTGAGCTAACCGGTACTAATGAACCGTGAGGCTTAACCTTACAACGCCGAAGGTGTTTTGGCGGATGAGAGAAAGATTTTCAGCCTGATACAGATTAAATCAGAACGCAGAAGCGGTCTGATAAAACAGAATTTGCCTGGCGGCCGTAGCGCGGTGGTCCCACCTGACCCCATGCCGAACTCAGAAGTGAAACGCCGTAGCGCCGATGGTAGTGTGGGGTCTCCCCATGCGAGAGTAGGGAACTGCCAG
>NZ_MECT01000186.1:0-3290 GCF_001722145.1 Shigella sp. FC1544 | reverse complement strand
ACTGACGGTGATAACGCCAAATGTGCCGCGTATTACACGGCGGAAGACAACGCGCTGGCGCATGACTGGTCAGAACGTCTTGCGGAGCTTAAAGGTGCTGCCTTTGGCAATCCCCCGTACAGCCGCGCCAGTCAGCATGAGGGGCAATACATCATCGGCATGCGTTACATCATGAAGCATGCCAGTGCCATGCGTGATAAAGGCGGGCGCTATGTTTTCCTGATCAAAGCTGCCACCAGCGAAGTGTGGTGGCCGGAAGATGCAGATCATATTGCTTTTATTCGCGGGCGTATTGGTTTTGAACTGCCTGCCTGGTTTATCCCGAAAGACGAAAAGCAGGTGCCAACAGGTGCTTTCTTCGCTGGTGCTATTGCTGTTTTTGACAAGACCTGGAAGGGACCGGCAATCAGCTACATCGGGCGCGATGAACTTGAGGCATGTGGTGAGGCATTTCTGGCGCAGGTTCGCCAGCAGGCGGAAAAACTGGTCAGGGAGATGGTGGCATGAAGCTAATACTGCCTTTTCCGCCCAGCGTGAACACGTACTGGCGACACCCCAACAAAGGGGCGTTTGCTGGTTAGAGCCTGATAAGCGCGGCGGGGCGAAAATTCCAGAGCGCGGCGTGCGCAGCAATAGTTGAGCAGTTACGTCGTCTGCCGAAACCAACGTCGGCACCTGCTTCAGTGGAGATCGTGTTGTTTCCTCCGGATAACCGGATCCGCGATCTGGACAACTATAACAAGGCGCTGTTTGACGCCCTGACCCACGCGGGTGTGTGGGAAGACGACAGTCAGGTGAAAAGAATGCTGGTGGAGTGGGGACCGGTTATCCCGAAAGGGAAGGTCGAGATCACTATCAGTAAGTACGAGAAAACGGCGGGTGCAGCCGCCTGATCAAGAGGAGAAACGAAGTATGAATAATCTGATGGTCATTGATGGTATTGAAGTTCGTCGTGATGCTTATGGGCGTTACAGCCTGAACGATCTACATCGCGCAGCAGTAGCATCTGGTGCAAATGCCAGAACCAAGGAGCCGGGAAAGTTTATTTCCAGCCAACAAACTGTTGAGCTTGTTCATGAATTGACCAACACCCAGAATTTGGGTGTTGACCCGGTGAGTATGATTCATGGGGGAAATGAACGGGGAACGTATGTCTGCAAGGAACTGGTGTATGCCTATGCAATGTGGATCAGCCCGTCATTCCATCTGAAGGTGATCCGTACTTTCGACATGGTAACCAGCGCACCGGAAAAATTATCCGGACAGGCTGCTGACAAGATGCAGGCTGGTGTGATTCTGCTGGACTTTATGCGCCGGGAATTAAACCTGTTTAACTCTTCAGTGCTTGGTGCCTGTCAGAAACTCCAGGAGGCTGTTGGCTTACCGAATCTGGCACCGCGCTATGCCATTGATGCTCCTGCTGACGCGCCTGATGGCTCAAGTCGCCCCACGCTGTCGCTGAGTGCACTGCTGAAACAGTATGGTATCCGCCTTACGGCTAATCAGGCATATCACCAGATGGTGAAGCTGGGGATCGTCGAGCAGCGCGAACGATACAGCCGTACCGCGATTAACAACATCAAAAAATTCTGGTCGCTGACAGCGAAAGGCTGCATGTTCGGCAAGAACATCACCTGTCCTGCAAATCCGCGCGAGACGCAGCCGCATTTCTTCGAATCCCGATTCCCTGAGCTGTTAAAGCTGCTCGATACCGTTCATTGAGGTGACCGTGAGAGCACTACTGACCCCTGAAATTGCCCCGCGTATGGGGATCGTATTGTTCAGACCAGGTTCAGAGCTGATGCCCCTGTTTATGCAGGGGCGTGTCCTGCTGGAGCCTGAGCCGGAGCGTTATTCATCTTTCGCCAGTGGTGCCGTTCCGGCGGCATCACAACCGCTGGCGGATGATCCTGACGTTCGGGCCGTGTTCCGCAATGAGGAAGTGATCCGTCGTGCTGGTGGCGTGGAATGTCTTGAAAGCTGGTTACTTCGTGAAAAAGGCTGCCAGTGGCCTCATTCCGACTGGCACAGCGAGAACATGACCACAATGCGACACGCTCCGGGTGCAATCCGTCTGTGCTGGCACTGCGATAATCAGCTGCGCGATCAGTTCACGGAACGGCTGGAATCAATGGCAACGGATAACTGTGCCCGCTGGGTGTTGTCTGTTGTGCGTCGGGATCTCGGTTTTGATGACAGTCACGTTGTGACAATGCCGGAACTGTGCTGGTGGCTGATTCGTAATGATCTGGCGGATGCCTTACCGGAAAGTGCAGCCCGTAAGGCACTGAGATTACCGAAGCCTGTTGTGCCGACTGTTACCCGGGAAAGTGACCTTGTGCCTTCGGTTCCTGCCACCAGCATCATCCAGGATAAGGCGAAAAAGGTGCTGGCGCTGAAAGTGGATCCGGAGTCGCCGGAGTCTTTTATGTTACGCCCAAAACGTCGCCGCTGGGTTAATGAAAAGTACACGCGCTGGGTTAAGACACAGCCGTGTGCATGTTGTGGAAAGCCCGCTGATGATCCCCACCACCTGATAGGTCACGGTCAGGGGGGAATGGGTACAAAAGCGCATGACCTTTTTGTGTTGCCTTTGTGCAGAAAACACCATGACGAACTGCATGCGGATACCGTGGCATTTGAAGAGAAGTATGGCTCCCAACTGGAGCTGATATTTCGTTTTATCGATCGCGCGCTGGCGATTGGTGTGCTGTCCTGATTTTGTGGAGAAAGTTGATGCGTGATATTCAGATGGTTCTTGAACGCTGGGGGGCATGGGCTGCAAGTGGTAACACCGGGGTGGACTATTCTCCGATCGCTGCCGGATTCAAAGGACTTTTACCATCTGCCACTAAACCACGTCCGGCCTGCTGCGATGATGACGGACTTATCATTGAAAACTGTCTTGCTCGTCTGAAGCAGAAAAAACCTGAGGAGTATTCGCTTCTCATTGCTCATTATTTGTTGCGAATATCAAAAAGACAGATAGCCAGGACGAGAAAGAAAAGCGAAAAAGCAATACGAATTGAGATGCAGATAGCCGAAGGGTTTATTGACGGATGTTTGTCTGTGCTGGGGGTAAGACTGGAGATGGACGACTGGCTGCTAAAAAAGTAAAAAATGATTAGTGCGGTCCGCAAAAAGTATGTCAGTATGTTAAGATTGGTCACTCCGTCATACAGCTTAAACCTGCCGCCTGGCGGGTTTTTTATGACTGAAATCGCGTCAGTACAGTAAACGCGCTGGTGGCGGTGAATACCTGTCTTTCAGCTTGCTGGCTTTTTCGACAA
>NZ_MECT01000185.1:0-3305 GCF_001722145.1 Shigella sp. FC1544 | reverse complement strand
CTGGCCGATAAACCGGGTCGGCGAACTGCTCCCCTGGCGCGTAGCACTGCCGACTGAATAACACATCCCCGTCAATACGGTTCTTGCTGCACGCTTACGGCCATCTCAGTAATACGGGAATACATTGAGATTTTCTACAATCGTCAGCGTCGTCACTCTCGTCTGGGGAATATCTCCCCGGCAGCCTTCAGGATAAAATATTATCAGATGACTGCTTAGAAAAAGAACAAATGGTGGTGTCCGCTATTGCCAGTACACCTCAGGCCATGTGCGCGGTAACTGACCGGGTCGAACTTCCGGGAGGCCTTTGCCCTCAGCCCCTGACGGCGCAGGCTTGCCGCCACGGTTTTTACGTTAAAGTGGTAACCCTGAGCACGCAGTTCATCCGTCAGGCGTGGTGCACCGTAACGCTGTTTTGACCGGGTAAAGGCCGCCGCGAGGACAACGCTGTCGCAGTGCTGACGGAACTGCTGACGAGGGCTTATCCTTGTCCGCCGCTGACACCACGTATACCAGCCGCTGCGGGCCACCCGGAGCACGCGGCACATTGCTTTGATGCTGAACTCAGCCTGATGTTTTTCAATAAAGACATACTTCATTTCAGGCGCTTCGCAAAGTATGTCGCGGCCTTTTGGAGGATAGCCAGTTCCTCTGCCTGCACCGCCAGTTGCCGCTTCAGGCGGGCATTTTCAGCGGCCAGTTCACTTTCACGCTCAGACGAGGTCATCTGTTGCTGCAGTTTGCTGCGCCACGCATAGAGCTGAGATTCATACAGGCTGAGTTCACGGGCTGCGGCAGCAACACCGATGCGTTCAGCAAGCTTCAGGGCTTCACTGCAAAATTCAGGCGAATGCTGTTTACGTGTTTTTTTGCTGGTTGATACTGTTTTTGTCATGTGGGTCACCTCTGACTGAGAGTTTACTCACTTAGCCGCGTGTCCACTATTGCTGGGTAAGATCACATCTCATCGCTTACAGCCACTACAGGACGTTTCCGTATCCTGTGAATTATCATCCCACGTGGACTGCATATATTTTTAATACACACAACCCCTCTTCCAGCCACATGCAGTGTCGAGGTGGTCCCGCAGATTCCGTATACCCGACACCCTGCACGGGTTCCGAGTATCTGTACTCCCGGTGGTTTATCAGAGTAATAGTAGTCACTGTTACATTCGACCCAGCTCTTTCCCCCGGGGGGATGCGGGACCACTCGGAAATACACCCCATATGGTCCGTGCACATTAATCTCCGCATAGCAATGTTCTGTTGAATTACGTGGCATAGCCAGTAAAGTCTCTTTTGCAGCAGCGGGTACCGCATACCACATACACATTAGTGCAACTATCAGCGCAGTATTCATTTTTATTGTCACTTTCCGTTACTGGTGCTGTCCGTCACAGCACCTCATGTCCTGCGGACAGGGCAAGCTGACCGGCCATAACAACTTTCAGTTCCATCAGGGAAGTGGAAGCTAGACGCCGGACAATCAAATCCCGCCGGCGGTACACCTTCTTCGCAGCAGAGTTGTTCAGTCAACATGAAAGTGACAGACAGTGTCACCACGATGCAGCATCAGTATGACGGTGAATCGCCGGTCGTAGTTTTTGTTCTTTGTTTTATAGGGAGCTTTCTGCATCAGGCATCGTTCATCACGGGGTATTGGTGCAATGCTCGGCATCACTCAGTCCTGCTGGTGATTTGTGATGTTTGGCAATTTATCTGATTACATAATCTGGACTGAGTCCCCCCTGAGTGTTTTACTGTTCCGAGCACTTATTTAGTAACTTTCTTGCATAGTTGTTTCTGGCTTTAATTGTGCTGCCCTAAGGTTTGTTTCTCAGTATGACAGCTCAATACATATACTTCGAACGCATTATATATTCGTTTAATTCACTTTGTGGGAGAGGATTATTACTTTCTGACATAAACATCATTGATTTCATAAAATCCCGACTGTTCTGTATTAAATATTAAGAATCTGTTACTGTCATCTTTAAATGAACTAGACAAAACGAGCCGTGAATCATAACGAGCAAGAACATAATACCAACTATTATTATAACAAAGCATCTGATATTCTTTTTTTAATTGAGGTTTATACCAGCCAACAAGAAAGGAAAAAAGCCAAAAATAAACCAAAAAACCAGCCATAATTAACTTAATGCGGTGTTCTCTAACAAAAGGGATATCTGAAAAACATGATACAGAAAAGATCCGTCCATATATGCGAATTATTATTGAAATAACCAATGAACTAATAATGCATGAAAGTGATAATGGAAGTATGAAATATTGTTTGAGAATTAAAAGTTCGAATATTACAGGGAAAAACAGTAGGGTAATAGCAAAAAATAGTCTTAAAAAACTCAAGTCTTGTATTTTACTTCTTTTCTTTATAAGAAGAAAAAATAAAATACCAATCCCCCAACCGGTAAAAAGTATACCCATTACTATGATAGCATAGAGTAAACTTCTGGCAACATCATCCAAACCTGCACCAACAACCCACCATGGAAATCCATAGTAAAAAGAGGTTCCCCAGCCATAAGAATAAGCACTGACCCACCCTACACATCCCATATAGGCGATGAATAATGAAGAATTTCTAAGCAATGAATTGTCATTCATAAGAAACCAACTGATAATGTAAAAAATATTCGAGATAAAAAGTTGATCTTTTAATTTTCATGCTAGTAAATTAACAATAATATCATTGTTAATGCATATTTATCATATCAAAATACTCTGCAGAATGCTACTATCAAAACCAGACAAGTGAACAAAACTTGGTCAACATTTAGTAACGCTAGTTGGTAATGTCTTCAATCGATAGAAGTTTCTGGTAATCTACTGGTATTCAAACAGTTAGGGCTCATACAGCTTGCTGGACCTTCCCCATAACCGCCCGAACGTGAAGGTCTGATGTGTTGCAAGAGAGCCGGATGCGGGAAATCTGCAAGTCCGGTTCGATGAGAGGGACGTTGTTTTTACTTGTTGTTGATGAAGACTTTCATTATTGAACAGAATGATAATATTGTCTAAACAAAACATTAAATCTCATAATTCTTTGTAGAAAACGCTTTTCTTGAAATTAAAAATAAGTAGAATCAGCAGTCTCATTATAATTACAGACAATGTCATGCTCTCGCCCGTTCCGGTAATAAACGGAGCGGGCTATTTTTTTGGAATATTTATGGCCCACAATCCGGTAATGCTGCCAACTTACTGATTTAGTGTATGATGGTGATTTTAAGGTGCTTGCGTGGCTTCCATTTCCATCAGATGTCCTTCCTGCTCCGCTAC
>NZ_MECT01000184.1:0-3341 GCF_001722145.1 Shigella sp. FC1544 | reverse complement strand
GGCTACGTCGGTGCTAAATCACGTCAGCGCTGGCTGTTTTACGCGTATGACAGGATACGGAGGACGGTTGTGGCGCACGTCTTCGGTGAACGCACTCTGACCACACTGGAGCGTCTTCTGAGCCTGCTGTCGGCCTTTGAGGTCGTGGTATGGATGACGGATGGCTGGCCGCTGTATGAATCACGCCTGAAGGGAAAGCTGCACGTTATCAGCAAGCGTTACACTCAGCGCATTGAGCGACATAATCTGAATCTGAGACAACATCTGGCAAGGCTGGGACGGAAGTCACTGTCGTTCTCAAAATCGGTGGAGCTGCATGACAAGGTCATCGGGCATTATCTGAACATAAAACACTATCAGTAAGTTGGAGTCATTACCGAAATGGGCTGCAATCAATGATTATGGCGGCAGTTCCGGGACAGAAACTCGTCCACTGCAATAACAAATATAAAAAACACAGGTCATCAGGGAATGCCACAACGACACCACCAGGGACATAAACGCACACCGAAACAGTTGGCGCTCATCATCAAACGCTGTTTGCCGATGGTGCTCACTGGCAGCGGCATGCTTTGCACTACCGCTAACGCCGAAGAGTATTATTTCGACCCCATTATGCTGGAAACTACAAAAAGTGGTATGCAAACAACTGATCTGTCACGTTTTTCAAAAAAATACGCACAACTACCAGGAACTTATCAGGTTGATATCTGGCTGAATAAAAAGAAGGTTTCACAGAAAAAAATTACATTTACCGCCAATGCAGAGCAACTTCTGCAGCCACAGTTTACGGTAGAACAACTACGTGAGCTGGGTATTAAGGTGGATGAAATCCCGGCGCTGGCTGAAAAAGATGACGATAGCGTGATCAACTCGCTTGAACAAATCATAGCCGGTACAGCTGCTGAATTTGATTTCAATCATCAGCGACTTAATTTGAGCATTCCCCAAATTGCACTGTACCGTGATGCAAGAGGTTACGTCTCCCCTTCTCGTTGGGACGATGGTATACCAACGCTGTTTACCAACTACTCGTTTACAGGTTCTGATAACCGTTACCGCCAGGGCAATCGTAGCCAACGACAGTACCTGAATATGCAAAATGGTGCTAATTTTGGCCCCTGGCGATTACGTAACTATTCTACGTGGACACGCAACGATCAGGCGTCAAGCTGGAACACTATCAGTAGTTATTTACAACGTGATATCAAGGCGTTGAAGTCTCAGTTGCTTCTGGGAGAAAGCGCCACCAGCGGCAGTATTTTTTCCAGCTACACCTTTACTGGCGTGCAACTCGCTTCCGACGATAATATGTTGCCAAACAGCCAGCGCGGATTTGCCCCAACGGTACGCGGTATCGCAAACAGTAGTGCAATCGTGACTATCAGGCAAAATGGTTATGTGATCTATCAAAGCAACGTGCCAGCGGGTGCCTTTGAAATTAACGATCTCTACCCCTCTTCCAACAGCGGCGATTTAGAAGTCACGATTGAAGAAAGTGACGGTACACAACGTCGCTTTATCCAGCCTTATTCTTCATTACCCATGATGCAGCGACCTGGGCATCTAAAATATAGCGCGACCGCTGGACGCTATCGCGCTGATGCAAACAGTGATAGCAAGGAACCCGAATTTGCTGAAGCCACGGCAATATATGGTTTGAATAATACTTTTACGCTGTATGGCGGCCTGCTCGGTTCTGAAGATTATTATGCGCTGGGGATCGGTATCGGCGGCACACTTGGCGCACTGGGCGCGTTGTCGATGGATATCAACAGGCTGACACCCAATTCGATAACCAGCACTCTTTTCATGGCTATCAATGGCGTACGCAGTACATCAAAGATATCCCGGAAACCAACACCAATATCGCTGTTAGCTACTATCGCTATACCAACGATGGCTATTTTAGTTTTGATGAAGCCAATACCCGCAATTGGGACTATAACAGTCGCCAAAAAAGTGAAATTCAATTCAACATCAGCCAGACAATATTTGATGGGGTAAGTCTGTATGCCTCCGGTTCGCAGCAAGACTATTGGGGCAATAACGAGAAAAACAGGAATATCTCTGTTGGGGTTTCCGGCCAGCAATGGGGAATTGGTTACAGCCTGAATTATCAATACAGCCGCTACACTGATGAAAATAATGACCGTGCACTCTCTTTGAATCTCAGTATTCCGTTAGAACGCTGGTTACCGCGTAGCCGGGTTTCCTATCAGATGACCAGCCAGAAAGATCGCCCAACCCAACATGAAATGCGTCTTGATGGCTCACTGCTGGATGATGGTCGCCTGAGCTATAGCCTGGAACAAAGTCTGGATGACGATAACAACCATAACAGTAGCCTGAACGCCAGTTACCGTTCACCTTATGGAACCTTCAGTGCCGGATACAGTTACGGTAATGACAGCAGCCAATACAATTACGGCGTTACCGGCGGCGTGGTTATCCATCCTCATGGCGTGACGCTCTCGCAATATCTGGGCAACGCTTTTGCGCTTATCGATGCTAACGGGGCTTCTGGCGTGAGGATACAAAACTATCCGGGGATTGCTACTGATCCCTTTGGCTATGCAGTGATTCCTTATCTCACGACTTATCAGGAAAACCGTCTCTCGGTAGATACTACGCAGCTGCCCGATAACGTCGATCTTGAACAAACAACACAGTTTGTGGTGCCCAACAGAGGTGCAATGGTAGCGGCGCGTTTCAACGCCAATATCGGTTATCGCGTACTTGTTACAGTCAGCGATCGCAACGGTAAACCGTTGCCCTTTGGCGCTCTTGCCAGCAACGATGATACGGGGCAACAAAGTATCGTCGATGAGGGCGGCATACTATATCTCTCTGGGATATCGAGTAAATCACAAAGCTGGACTGTACGCTGGGGAAATCAGGCAGATCAACAATGTCAGTTTGCTTTTAGTACACCGGATTCAGAACCAACAACCTCTGTATTACAAGGCACAGCGCAGTGCCATTAAGGATAAAAAAATGAAAAGAGCGCCTCTTATAACAGGACTTTTGTTGATATCCACATCCTGCGCTTATGCCTCCTCAGGAGGGTGTGGAGCCGACAGCACTAGCGGTGCGACAAATTACAGCAGTGTGGTTGATGATGTTACGGTGAACCAGACAGATAACGTGACAGGACGGGAGTTTACCTCTGCAACGCTAAGTAGCACTAACTGAAGTGGCACACTGAATTTGGCCACCTGAACAGAGGTGATATGCTCACCTCAGAACAACACAGGTGCTCCAATGAAAAAAAGAAATTTTAGCGCAGAGTTTAAACGCGAATCCGCTCAACTGGTTGTTGACCAGAAATACACGGTGGC
>NZ_MECT01000183.1:0-3395 GCF_001722145.1 Shigella sp. FC1544 | reverse complement strand
AGCACCGACGTAGCCCCACTGTTCGTCCATTTCAGCGCAGACAATCACATCACTGCCCGGTTGTATGCGCGAGGTTACCGACTGCGGCCTGAGTTTTTTAAGTGACGTAAAACCGTGTTGAGGCCAACGCCCATAATGCGTGCACTGGCGCGACATCCGACGCCATTCATGGCCATATCAATGATTTTCTGGTGCGTACCGGGCTGAGAGGCGGTGTAAGTGAACTGTAGTTGCCATGTTTTACGGCAATGAGAGCAGAGATAGCGCTGATGTCCGACAGTGCTTTTGCCGTTACGCACCACGCCTTCAGTAGCGGAGCAGGAAGGACATCTGATGAAAATGGAAGCCACGCAAGCACCTTAAAATCACCATCATACACTAAATCAGTAATTTGGCAGCATTACCGCCGAATAGAACATTATGTAAACAAGGCATCACTCACGACACATAAATAACATCTTTGTGGTGATTTGATTGATTTTTCCACTCCGCTTACCATCCACACCAAAATAACGATCATCACGACATAATTTTTCTTTAACATCGCAAAATACACCGTTAGCGAATGTAAATTCGCTGGGATCGTAGCCTTGTAATGATTGTAAGTTTTCAGCGGCTTTTTCGCCGAGATATTTCCTTGTTAACTCTGGGGAAATGCCATCTGAGTTCACACAAATATACGGGTCGCAAACAACGCCGCACGCCGGAGATTGAAGTCCGCCAGCGTCATGTCCAGACGCCATTGATGAGAACATCATCCCCACACCTGACAATCCGATATAAAAAATACGCATCATATTCATAGCACATCCTGATAATCCAACCGTACAACACTTATGCTCATTTCATCATCAATCCGTAATCAAAACCGCTGACCTGGACGAGTTACGATGACCTGACAGAAGTATCAGACGTCTTCTGCGGTTTCTATGATAGAGCAATTCTGTGGCGGATATTAAGATAACGGGTATCTGTTCTTTAATGATGCTGCAAAAAATGGAAAGTTAAGAAAGCCTGGCGTGGTGAAAAAATACACTTGCCTCAATACTAGATATTTAAACAGGTCTGGAGATGCTGTCACGATTAGGGTGCGGAAAAAGGAAGCGTAAATAAGAACAATCAAAAGTACGACGGCAATGGGTTGATTGACAAGGGTATTTTTTAAGCTATGAATCAGCGCCATTTATCACAGAATAGACTTTTACTCTGAATAAATGGGAGGGTGACTTGCCTCAATATAATCCAGACTATAACATGCCTTATAGTCTTCGGAACATCATCGCGCGCTGGCGATGATTAATAGCTAATTGAGTAAGGCCAGGATGTCAAACACGCCAATCGAGCTTAAAGGCAGTAGCTTCACTTTATCTGTGGTTCATCTGCATGAGGCAGAACCTAAGGTTATCCATCAGGCGCTGGAAGACAAAATCGCTCAGGCCCCCGCATTTTTAAAACATGCCCCCGTTGTACTCAACGTCAGTGCACTGGAAGACCCGGTAAACTGGTCAGCGATGCATAAGGCGGTGTCGGCAACCGGTTTGCGGGTTATTGGCGTAAGTGGCTGCAAAGATGCGCAACTTAAAGCCGAAATTGAAAAGATGGGGCTGCCTATCCTGACGGAAGGAAAGGAAAAAGCGCCGCGTCCAGCTCCCGCACCACAGGCTCCAGCGCAAAATACAACGCCGGTCACAAAAACGCGTTTAATAGATACCCCGGTGCGTTCCGGTCAGCGTATTTATGCTCCACAATGTGATCTGATTGTTACAAGCCACGTTAGCGCTGGGGCCGAATTGATTGCCGATGGGAACATTCATGTCTATGGCATGATGCGCGGTCGTGCGCTTGCAGGGGCAAGTGGTGACCGGGAAACGCAAATATTTTGTACGAACCTGATGGCGGAACTGGTGTCCATCGCAGGTGAATACTGGCTGAGTGATCAAATCCCAGCAGAATTTTATGGCAAAGCGGCGCGACTGCAGTTAGTCGAAAACGCTTTGACCGTTCAACCGTTAAATTGATCCCTTTTTAACAAGGAATTTCTATGGCACGCATTATTGTTGTTACTTCGGGCAAAGGGGGTGTTGGTAAGACAACCTCCAGCGCGGCCATCGCCACTGGTTTGGCCCAGAAGGGAAAGAAAACTGTCGTGATAGATTTTGATATCGGCCTGCGTAATCTCGACCTGATTATGGGTTGTGAACGCCGGGTCGT
Source organism: Shigella sp. FC1544 (assembly GCF_001722145.1). Taxonomy (NCBI): domain Bacteria; kingdom Pseudomonadati; phylum Pseudomonadota; class Gammaproteobacteria; order Enterobacterales; family Enterobacteriaceae; genus Shigella; species Shigella sp. FC1544. The sequence continues at coordinate 1,184 of NZ_MECT01000183.1, read as the reverse complement.
TTACGATTTCGTCAACGTCATTCAGGGCGATGCAACGCTAAATCAGGCGTTAATTAAAGATAAGCGTACTGAAAATCTCTATATTCTTCCGGCATCGCAAACACGCGATAAAGATGCCCTCACCCGTGAAGGGGTCGCCAAAGTTCTTGATGATCTGAAAGCGATGGATTTTGAATTTATCGTTTGTGACTCCCCGGCAGGGATTGAAACCGGTGCGTTAATGGCACTCTATTTTGCAGACGAAGCCATTATTACCACCAACCCGGAAGTCTCCTCAGTACGCGACTCTGACCGTATTTTAGGCATTCTGGCGTCGAAATCACGCCGCGCAGAAAATGGCGAAGAGCCTATTAAAGAGCACCTGCTGTTAACGCGCTATAACCCAGGCCGCGTAAGCAGAGGTGACATGCTGAGCATGGAAGATGTGCTGGAGATCCTGCGCATCAAACTCGTCGGCGTGATCCCAGAGGATCAATCAGTATTGCGCGCCTCTAACCAGGGTGAACCGGTCATTCTCGACATTAACGCCGATGCGGGTAAAGCCTACGCAGATACCGTAGAACGTCTGTTGGGAGAAGAACGTCCTTTCCGCTTCATTGAAGAAGAGAAGAAAGGCTTCCTCAAACGCTTGTTCGGAGGATAAGTTATGGCATTACTCGATTTCTTTCTCTCGCGGAAGAAAAACACAGCCAACATTGCAAAAGAACGGCTGCAGATTATTGTTGCTGAACGCCGTCGCAGCGATGCAGAACCGCATTATCTGCCGCAGTTGCGTAAAGATATTCTTGAGGTCATTTGTAAATACGTACAAATTGATCCTGAGATGGTAACCGTACAGCTTGAGCAAAAAGATGGCGATATTTCTATTCTTGAGCTGAACGTGACCTTACCGGAAGCAGAAGAGCTGAAATAAGCCCGCTGTAAAAACGCATTTATCTTCAAGGCAGAGTCATTTCTGCCTTGAGTTTTTCATCCCTCTCATCCACGTTGTGGTAAAGCGGCGAGTTGAATGGCGTTGGATGCCGGGCAACTGCACGCATTATGGGCGTTAGCCTCAACACGATTTTACGTCACTTAAAAAACTCAGGCCGCAGTCGGTAACCTCGCGCATACAGCCGGGCAGTGACGTCATCGTCTGCGCGGAAATGGACGAACAGTGGGGATACGTCGGGGCTAAATCGCGC
>NZ_MECT01000182.1:0-3400 GCF_001722145.1 Shigella sp. FC1544 | reverse complement strand
GAGGTTACCGACTGCGGCCTGAGTTTTTTAAGTGACGTAAAATCGTGTTGAGGCTAACGCCCATAATGCGTGCAGTTGCCCGGCATCCAACGCCATTCATGGCCATATCAATAATTTTCTGGTGCGTACCGGGTTGAGAAGCGGTGTAAGTGAACTGCAGTTGCCATGTTTTACGGCAGTGAGAGCAGAGATAGCGCTGATGTCCGGCAGTGCTTTTGCCGTTACGCACCACCCCGTCAGTAGCTGAACAGGAGGGACAGCTGATAGAAACAGAAGCCACTGGAGCACCTCAAAAACACCATCATACACTAAATCAGTAAGTTGGCAGCATCACCATTCCTGAGAATGATGTGCGGTTTGGCGAGCGTAAATTTAGCACCCGGTTAAACACAATTAAGCATAGAGGTTAAAGGAGTTAATTATGGATGTTACCGCAAAATACGAATTGATTGGGCTGATGGCCTATCCTATCCGCCACAGTTTATCGCCTGAAATGCAGAATAAAGCCTTAGAAAAAGCGGGATTGCCATTTACCTATATGGCCTTTGAAGTGGATAACGATAGTTTTCCCGGAGCAATTGAAGGATTAAAAGCTCTAAAAATGCGCGGAACTGGTGTATCAATGCCGAACAAACAACTGGCTTGTGAATATGTTGATGAATTAACGCCAGCAGCCAAACTGGTGGGTGCCATCAACACCATCGTTAATGATGATGGCTACCTGCGCGGCTATAACACCGACGGCACGGGCCATATTCGCGCCATTAAAGAGAGCGGTTTTGATATCAAAGGCAAAACAATGGTGCTGTTAGGGGCCGGAGGTGCCTCAACGGCGATTGGCGCGCAGGGGGCAATTGAAGGTTTAAAAGAAATTAAACTCTTTAACCGTCGGGATGAGTTCTTCGATAAAGCCCTCGCCTTCGCGCAGCGGGTTAACGAAAACACCGATTGTGTCGTCACGGTTACCGATCTCGCCGATCAGCAAGCCTTTGCTGAAGCCCTAGCTTCCGCCGACATTTTAACCAATGGCACAAAAGTGGGTATGAAACCCCTTGAGAATGAATCATTAGTTAATGATATCAGTCTGTTACATCCGGGACTTCTGGTCACTGAATGCGTGTATAACCCGCATATGACGAAGTTATTGCAGCAGGCGCAACAAGCTGGTTGCAAAACGATTGATGGATACGGCATGTTGTTGTGGCAAGGGGCTGAACAGTTCACGTTATGGACTGGCAAAGATTTCCCTCTGGAATATGTTAAACAGGTCATGGGGTTCGGTGCCTGACAGGCTGACCGCGTGCAGAAAGGGTAAAAAAATGAAAACCGTAACTGTAAAAGATCTCGTCATTGGTACGGGCGCACCTAAAATCATCGTCTCGCTGATGGCGAAAGATATCGCCCGCGTGAAATCCGAAGCTCTCGCCTATCGTGAAGCGGACTTTGATATTCTGGAATGGCGTGTGGACCACTTTGCCGACCTCTCCAATGTGGAGTCTGTCATGGCGGCGGCAAAAATTCTCCGCGAAACCATGCCAGAAAAACCGCTGCTGTTTACCTTCCGCAGTGCCAAAGAAGGCGGCGAGCAGGCGATTTCCACCGAGGCTTATATTGCTCTCAATCGTGCAGCCATCGACAGCGGCCTGGTTGATATGATAGATCTGGAGTTATTTACCGGCGATGATCAGGTTAAAGAAACCGTCGCCTGCGCCCACGCGCATGATGTGAAAGTTGTCATGTCCAACCATGACTTCCATAAAACGCCGGAAGCCGAAGAAATCATTGCCCGTCTGCGCAAAATGCAGTCCTTCGACGCCGATATTCCTAAGATTGCGCTGATGCCGCAAAGTACCAGCGATGTGCTGACGTTGCTTGCCGCGACCCTGGAGATGCAGGAGCAGTATGCCGATCGTCCAATCATCACAATGTCAATGGCAAAAACTGGCGTAATTTCTCGTCTGGCTGGTGAAGTATTTGGCTCGGCGGCAACTTTTGGTGCGGTAAAAAAAGCCTCTGCGCTAGGGCAAATCTCGGTAAATGATTTACGCACAGTATTAACTATTTTACATCAGGCATAAGCAATAATATTTCGGCGGGAATATCCTCCCCCGCCGAACTAAAAAAAATATATTCAACCGTATTTAATAAAAATATTTCGTGAGTCTCTGTGCGCTAAATATCCATCTGGCGTAGGGAAAATCACACCTGAATCAGGAATTAACAATGAAACCTGTAAAACCACCTCGTATTAATGGACGAGTGCCGGTCCTGTCGGCACAGGAAGCGGTGAATTATATTCCCGACGAAGCAACACTTTGTGTGTTAGGCGCTGGCGGCGGTATTCTGGAAGCCACGACGTTAATTACTGCTCTTGCTGATAAATATAAACAGACTCAAACGCCACGTAATTTATTGATTATTAGTCCAACAGGGCTTGGCAATCGCGCCGAGCGTGGTATTAGTCCGCTGGCGCAAGAAGGTCTGGTGAAATGGGCATTATGTGGTCACTGGGGACAATCGCCGCGTATTTCTGAACTCGCAGAACAAAATAAAATTATTGCTTATAACTATCCACAAGGTGTACTTACACAAACCTTACGCGCCGCCGCAGCCCACCAGCCTGGTATTATTAGTGATATTGGCATCGGGACATTTGTCGATCCACGCCAGCAAGGCGGCAAACTGAATGAAGTCACGAAAGAAGACCTGATTAAACTGGTCGAGTTTGATAACAAAGAATATCTCTATTACAAAGCGATTGCGCCAGATATCGCCTTCATTCGCGCTACCACCTGCGACAGTGAAGGCTACGCCACTTTTGAAGATGAGGTGATGTATCTCGACGCATTGGTTATTGCCCAGGCGGTGCACAATAACGGCGGTATTGTGATGATGCAGGTGCAGAAAATGGTTAAGAAAGCCACGCTGCATCCTAAATCTGTCCGTATTCCGGGTTATCTGGTGGATATTGTGGTGGTCGATCCGGATCAAAGCCAACTGTATGGCGGTGCGCCGGTTAACCGCTTTATTTCTGGTGACTTCACCCTTGATGACAGCACCAAACTTAGCCTGCCCCTAAACCAACGTAAATTAGTTGCGAGGCGTGCATTATTCGAAATGCGTAAAGGCGCGGTGGGGAATGTCGGCGTCGGTATTGCTGACGGTATTGGCCTGGTCGCCCGGGAAGAAGGTTGTGCTGGTGATGCTGCCAACTTACTGATTTAGTGTATGATGGTGTTTTTGAGGTGCTCCAGTGGCTTCTGTTTCTATCAGCTGTCCCTCCTGTTCAGCTACTGACGGGGTGGTGCGTAACGGCAAAAGCACTGCCGGACATCAGCGCTATCTCTGCTCTCACTGCCGTAAAACATGGCAACTGCAGTTCACTTACACCGCTTCTCAA
>NZ_MECT01000181.1:0-3440 GCF_001722145.1 Shigella sp. FC1544 | reverse complement strand
TAGTGCGCTGGGTTATCGCTCGCCACGGGAATATCTGCGGCAGCGGGCTTGTAATGGGTTAAGTGATAACAGATGTCTGGAAATATAGGGGCAAATCCAAGTAATATCTGGCACTGGAATATTCTCAAAAGGACTAACATCATCACCACGACCTTCAACCAACCATTTTATTGCATTTAAATCCCAGAATAGTTCAGTAGTGGTCAATTTGGGAAACGCACAATATTGTACGGTTACGTTATCGCAATAGAGTGAACTCCCGCCCTATACGGCGTTTTCAAGGATTAGTCCTTAATCGGACAACCACATTAAAGCATAATAAATAATTAAGCTTTAATAATATACTATAGATACAGTTCTATTATAAAAAATACTATTTTAGGTGATGCATTAAATTAGTAGAATATTTATTCTTTTATAAAAGCACCAATGAATTGTCCAAGTAAACATGAGGTAAAATGTGTAGAGGATAACTGAGTTTGGTCACTTTAACTGTATTAGTCGCAGTCTGACTCTCGACTTTAAAAGGATGGGAATTACCTGTACTGATAGTGAGAAAGCTTTCCATTGAAATAAGTCAAATAAAAGTTGATGGCTTCAGTGCTAAAGTGAGGTGCCCGCTAGCCGTATTCACTCGAATCGGAATTCAATGTATTGCTTCTGCCATTTCCATAATATTTCACGGGAAAAACAAAATCTGAAAAACTATACTTAAGTGTTGTATTGAGTCGGTTGAGATACAAATACATATTTATCAGCACACGTTACGTCAAATACAGGAGGTTGTCATGTTGGTACTGAAAGGCACGTTGGCTATTGCAGCCGTGATGACAATTTATTGTCTTATCGTTGTTCTTATGGAACGCTTTTCTGATTGATTTCATATTGGCGAGAGAACAAGAAGGTGAGTAGAATTGTCGCGGAATCCTGAAACTATCAGCCTCAGGTATGAACACCAAAAGGTAGGTAGAGAAATCTATGGCCCCCGTTACTTTATTCGCACAATGAGGTATTTTTTTATTTTTACAAAAGTTCAATAAATATTATAATAAAAGATATGTTCTTGGTAACATAAACAAATATTTAATTAAAATAATGCTTGGCATTGACGTTTATCTTATAAAGTAAGAAGATCATGGACATTTCAACCAAAAAAGTAGAGTTCTCGATGAAATTAAAATTCCTTGTACTTGCACTTTGTGTACCTGCGATCTTTACTACACATGCTACCACTAACTATCCACTTTTCATACCGGATAACATCAGTACGGATATTAGTCTAGGATCTCTGAGTGGCAAAACAAAAGAACGCGTTTATCATCCCAAGGAAGGGGGGAGAAAAATTAGTCAACTGGACTGGAAATACAGTAATGCGACTATTGTTAGAGGTGGCATCGATTGGAAGCTAATTCCAAAAGTGTCTTTCGGAGTTTCCGGTTGGACTACTTTAGGTAACCAGAAAGCAAGCATGGTTGATAAAGACTGGAACAATTCCAATACCCCTCAGGTATGGACCGACCAGAGCTGGCATCCCAATACGCATCTCCGTGATGCTAACGAATTCGAGCTGAATCTTAAAGGTTGGTTATTAAATAATTTGGATTATCGACTTGGACTAATAGCAGGTTACCAAGAGAGTCGTTACAGTTTTAATGCAATGGGAGGGAGTTATATTTATAGTGAAAACGGGGGGAACAGGAATAAAAAAGGGGCACATCCTAGTGGTGAAAGAACAATAGGTTACAAACAGCTCTTCAAAATACCTTATATTGGATTAACTGCTAATTACCGCCATGAGAATTTTGAGTTTGGAGCAGAACTGAAATATAGTGCTTGGGTTCGTTCATCTGATACAGATAAACACTATCAGACTGAGACAATTTTTAAAGATGAAATAAAAAACCAAAATTACTGCTCTGTTGCTGCGAATATTGGATACTATGTCACCCCCAGTGCAAAATTTTATATAGAAGGCTCCAGAAATTACATTTCTAATAAAAAAGGTGATACATCTCTTTATGAGCAAAGTACCAATATATCTGGCACCATTAAAAATAGTGCAAGTATTGAATATATTGGTTTTCTCACTTCCGCAGGTATAAAGTATATTTTTTGAATTGGTTCACCGAGTTGATTACGTTTTCATGGCTAAAAATTGCCGCCCATTGTGAGTCATATTCGCCCTGACTTTCCAGAACCATACGAACTGCCCGTTGACGGACTTCGGGGGAAAAACGTGTATTTTTAGTCATTCTGTTTACCTCTTTCTCAGGGCGTTTAGTCTCCAGGATTTCCGGGGCGGTTCAAAAAACTCTTCGTTGATTACTGTGGACTTACTGTTGGCATTACCGACCCTGAGACCGGAGAAATAAGAACCGCTTAGATCATCGTGGCTGTTCTCGGGGTATCAAGTTACACATGGGCAGAGGCTACCCAAGGTCTACTATTATCGCCTGAAAGCGCTGATGGAACAGTGCTATCAGGGACATGCTGATGAAAATACCTAAATAATCAGCCAGCACTCTATCTTTCCAAATCCACAGCATAGCAAAGAGAGCAAAAGAGCCTGTAAATTCAGAAATTAAGGAAATGCCTCTTTGTGCACATAATCTATCTTATGTTAAATGAAATCTAATTTCTTGATTATATGCTGGATCGTTCGTGGGTGGCTTTGCCCCTATATTTCCAGATACCTGTTATCATTGGCCCGCTGCCGCAGATATTCCCGTGGCGAGCGATAATCCAGCGCACTATGCGGATGCCATTCGTTATAATGCTCGAATGCCTCTGCAAGGTTCTTTGCTGCCGTTAACCCGTCAGGTTTGGGCATGATACTGATGTAGTCACACTTTATTGTTTTCACGAAGCTCTTTGCTATTCTGTTACTCTCCGGACTCCGCACCGCCGTGTTCTTCGGTTCAACAAAGTCCCAACATCCGGGTGAACTGGCGTGTTTCATTAGCCCGGTAGCATGAACCATTATCCGTCAGTCACTTCACTGGAGACGCCGGAAGCTCGTTGCCGAAGCGGTGTTCCACCGCTCCCAGCATGTCGCCAACGGGAGAGCATCTACGGTCTGATTGAACTGTTTATTCAAATTGTCCACCGTCTGTCAGTACGCTCTGAACGTCGGCTGGTTAAAACACTGCTCGCTGATTTTCAGAGGGTTCACGGTAAAACAGCACTTTTATTCCGGATTGCGGAAGCGGCTCTGAATAATCCGGATGGGCTGGTTAAAGAGGTTGTGTACCATCTGCATATTGTTGAACCAGATCGCAGCTGGATTTGCCCCTATATTTCCAGACATCTGTTATCACTTAACCCATTACAAGCCCGCTGCTGCAGATATTCCCGTGGCGAGCGATAACCCAGCGCACTATGCGGATGCCATTCGTTATAATGCTCGAACGCCTCTGCAAGGTTCTTTGCTGCCGTTAACC
>NZ_MECT01000180.1:0-3493 GCF_001722145.1 Shigella sp. FC1544 | reverse complement strand
TTTCTGGTGCGTACCGGGCTGAGAGGCGGTGTAAGTGAACTGTAGTTGCCATGTTTTACGGCAATGAGAGCAGAGATAGCGCTGATGTCCGGCAGTGCTTTTGCCGTTACGCACCACGCCTTCAGTAGCGGAGCAGGAAGGACATCTGATGGAAATGGAAGCCACGCAAGCACCTTAAAATCACCATCATACACTAAATCAGTAAGTTGGCAGCATTACCTAAGTGGCCAATTGACAATTATTGGTATTGTATACCCCCTTGTTATAGGTTTAGTAAGTGTCTTATTCCCAAAAAAGGCAGATAGAAAAATAGCCCAAACTGCTTATCAGCGTTACTCAGGATTCATGCTTGCTGGACTCAGCGGGCTTTTCTTATCAGGATTTATACTTCTCAGTGTACTAATTAAAACTGTCTTTGGAAGTTATCTTTATGGTATAGCTTGTCTAATCAGCATATTATGGCTTTTGATAAACATAGTTCTTTCTATTTGGTTCTTTATCGTGAGTCTTGAAATTCTTGATGATGTAAAACGGCAAATAATTATAAAGCGATACATTGCCTTCGAAATAGTAATGCCCCATATTTGTAACAAAATCTCAGCCAAGCTTAGGTTATACCCTATCTATCAAAAACATAACTATTCAAATTTAGAAATCAAGCAAGCCGATTACAAAGGAGAATACATATCTGTGGCTAGCAGTTATTCTAAGGAAGATGAGTTAAGTTTATATCACCGTCCTTTTCAACTTACTCTTAATCTTATTAATTACCAACTAAAAAAGAAGAATCATTTTGCGTCATTTGTCATTGGTGATAATCGTACAAAAGAAACAGAATCCACGGGTAAGATACTTTTTAGCGTTAAAAATATCAAACCAGACAGCTTATTAATAAAAATACTTAAGCAATGTTTTTATAGGGCTCCGATTAAAGGAGGAGATTTTTCCGTAAGTCTTACAATGCAGGCTATAACAGCAGATACGTATATGTATCTGCGGGATTCTGATCTCATTAGTTTTGACAATGCTATCTCTGCATTAATTAATAACTTTAATAATCTCTGCGATTTGTATTTTTTTCAAGATGATAATACCAACAATAACTTCTTACTGATCACTACAGAATTATTTGAACGGAGTTTTCAATATGAGTTTTCAGATGAAGTTTATAAAATATCAAATAATTCCATGGATAAAATTAATCTTTCTGAAAGATTTTTTGATTTATGTCTTTGGAGCGGAGTGCGTATTATCAATAATAGAAAACATCTTATCAGCAATGAACTTTGTATCTATATGGGAATTACTCGTTCACAATGGTCAATATTAACAGAATGGTTCCGAAACAACCAATCACTCTTAAATGCCTCGCTTCGTTCACGTTATAATCGTATATTAAGAACCTATACCACTGTTTGGGAGCAATATCAAGAAAGCATAAACTTTCGTTTCTGCAATACAGAGAATTCAGATTTATTTGAATTATTTTGCAAAACGCAACTACAAGAACTTCCATCGATGATTATTGATGCAACACAGACTCGCGATCCTTCTACTATTGATACAGCCGTCGATCTTATTAACCGATGGCAGCACTCAATGAATATTGACAGCCATTCGGTAGAAAAATACAGTTACAAAGGCCAGCTTTTTAACCCGGTTTTTTTCATATCCAAAAAACTAAACTTCAATTCAGACAGAGAGTGGTTCAATATTGCCATCATAAATGCGTTGACTGACATGCGTATATGCACATGTCTTTATCTGACATCAAGAATCAATACTTCTGACAAACTAATGACACATTACATTAAACTTATTTTAGAGGGTAAACTTATTGACCAAACCGGTGGATATGAAACTCCCACTGAAGAAATTGATAATGCAAGCCAACTAATCAAGATATTAATTAGAATCTGCCTGTGGACATGGTCTGAAAATATGGAGCACAATGGGTAGATGAATAGTTTAGCAAGGCGTTTACGTGACTATGATAAAACAGACATGGTGATGGGCAGAGTTTACAGTAATGTTTTTGACTGTGGATTTATTGATATGGAACAATCATGGATTCAGCTATTATTAATTTTTTCTAACAAGAACGATAGCGTATCAAAAGAAATAAAAGAAGCAATAGAAAACAACTATATAACATATCGTGAGAAGCAACGACTCATTGGAGTATTATCAAAAATTTGTAACTCCATCGAATACACTAAAATCAAGCTGACTTTAACATTGGACGATCTCCAAACAAAAAAAGAAAACTTAAGAAAGTTGCTTCAAGAGCATATTAACATGCTAAAGAAAGATCTTGATATGAGACTTCAGGATGCTGCCATAGATGTACATCGACTAGATAGCACTGCACGTAAAACATCAGAACATCTTCGTAAACGCATCAAGAAAACGCTCCCTCTTTCACTTTTCAAATCTATTGATTTTAAGCAGGCTAGCGATTGTTTCACAAAACATAAGATATCTATTAAGATAGATAAAGAACCGTATGCCGAAGGAATAGAATCCATCCCTTATATCAATGAAGGTGATATTCAAGCAGACTTAATTCTCAAGGACATCCAGAGAATAATACTTTCAAATTTATTTAGCACTGGCTGTTCGCAACATACCGTAATAGAAGATTTCAATATGTTGATTGATCACATAAAATCATCTGCTGACTTGGCTGGCAAACTGGTTCTTGTGATGAGTAAAGAGATCTTTCAGCAATATAATCGTATGCTTTTCGATAATCCCAACCTCAGAGAACTAATGAGAAAAAATGATGATGGCTCTATGAACATAACTACTGAATCCGGTACCCGTAAGGTTTACTTCTTACCATTTGTTAATCAACCATTTTCTCTTGTGGTAAAGGATAACTACTTCACTAAATTAATTATTAGAGAATATGATAATAATAAGTTAGTAAATGTCACTTCAGAGAATATCAAAAGTGACTCAGATAAATTCAAGCTAACTCTTAACTATGAGTTGAATATAGTATTTGAAGGAAACGCTGATTTAAAAATAGCTCACTCGCAAAGAGTGACATCAGAATAATATCTTTGACGGCGCTCCTTAGAGTGCCGTTCGTTTATTAACTAATGCTAAAAATCATTATATAGAGAAAGTCATGTTTAAATCTTAGAGAATACAACCTAGAATAGTGCAAGCACTACAATAAGAGAGGTCGCTATGTTCCGTTGTCCGCTTTGTGGCGCATCTGCCCGTATCCGCACCAGTCGTCCGGAAAATGATTCAAACACCGTGAGACAAAAGTATTATCAGTGTAACAATCTAGAATGCGGCGTATGTTTCTCAACACTGGAAGCCTTCCACAAATTCACTTCAAAGCACGCCTCCCCCATTCACTCATCAGAGGGCATCCCGTTGGATTTGCCCCTATATTTCCAGACATCTGTTATCACTTAACCCATTACAAGCCCGCTGCCGCAGATATTCCCGTGGCGAGCGATAACCCAGCGCACTA
>NZ_MECT01000179.1:0-3510 GCF_001722145.1 Shigella sp. FC1544 | reverse complement strand
GTAGCTGAACAGGAGGGACAGCTGATAGAAACAGAAGCCACTGGAGCACCTCAAAAACACCATCATACACTAAATCAGTAAGTTGGCAGCATCACCAAGGCGAGCTTCATTTAACGCCTTACGCAGTTGCAGAATTTCAGATTCCAGTTCAGCCACCGTGCGGGAACCAGGAGTACCGAGCCCTTTTCTGGCGGCGGTAACCCATTGTCCTAAAGTGCCTTCAGGAAGGGATAATCGGGAAGCGCCTTCACTGATCGAAAGTTGATTTTCAAGAACCGTTCTGACAGCTTCGGCTTTGAACTCTTTAGAGTAACGTTGGTTTTTTCTGCTCATTATTAGCTCCTTCTGATGCCATTCTATTTCAGGAAGGAGTGTCCGTTAAACTCAGGCTACCTCACTGTTCGCGTTGCTGTTGTGGCCGACGTTTGTGGTGTCAGCCAAAGAGCAATCTATAAATGGATGGATAACGGAAAATTGCCTCGCACAGAATATACCGGCGAAACAAATTACGCTGAAAAAATCGCTCTTGCATCAAACGGATTATTTTCTGCCGATGCAATTTTAACTATTGGCAGGAATAAAACTACTACGAAAAAGCTGATGGGAGTTGATTCATGAAAATCAAGCATGAACACATCCGCATGGCGATGAATGCCTGGGCGCATCCGGACGGCGAAAAAGTACCGGCTGCGAAAATTACCAAATCGTATTTCGAGCTGGGAATGACGTTCCCGGAACTGTATGACGACAGCCATCCGGAAGCCCTGGCTCGCAATACTCAGAAAATTTTCCGCTGGGTGGAGAAAGACACCCCTGATGCGCTTAAAAAAATTCAGGCGTTGTTACCAGCTATCGAAAAAGCAATGCCACCTCTGCTGGTGGCCCGAATGCGCAGCCATAGCTCAGCCTATTTTCGGGAACTAGTGGAGACGCGGGAACGACTGGTGAGAGACGCTGATGATTTTGTCGCAGTGGCGATCGCTGGTTTCAACCAGATGAATCGTGGTGGCCCTGCAGGAAATATTGTGGCTGTGCATTGACTCGCAATATTCATACCGGATCACTTCCGGCAATTTGTGAGTAAAAAGATTCGGTATCAAAAGAGGTGAGTATGGCTAACGCCTGGCTCAGATTATGGCATGACATGCCAAATGACCCTAAGTGGCGAACAATTGCCAGGGTGTCAGGGCAGCCAATTGCAACAGTGATGGCAGTGTATATCCACCTCCTGGTGAGCGCGTCACGAAATGTCACGCGAGGTCACATTGATGTCACGACAGAAGATTTGGCAAGTGCGCTCGACGTGACAGAAGAGGTAATTGATTCAATTTTGCAGACGATGCAGGGGCGGGTACTTGATGGTGATTTAATCACTGGATGGGAAAAACGCCAGGTGCTGAAAGAGGACAACGGCAATATTCCGCAAACCGCAAAATCTCCTGCAGAGCGCAAGAGGGCGCAGCGAGAGAGGGAAAGAAAGCGGGAACAAAATGGCGATTGTCACGGCGCGTCACGATATGTCACGCACATGTCACGACGAGTCACGACAGATAAAGATACAGATAAAGATACAGATCAAGAAGATCAAAACACTATGGTCCATGGCGTAAAAAACGCCACGAACCAGGCAGGGGATGTTCAGACCGTCAATCCTGGTCAGCCAGCAGGCACGACACCGGAAGCCGATTCAGCGTATGCGCTGAAAGCCGATTCGGGCGCTGTGCAGCAGGTGATGACCGCAAGTCCGGAGCAATCACACCAACTGCAGCAGCCTGAAGCCGATTCCGCCATTCAGCGGGAAGCCGATCGGGTAGTCCCGGAAAACACCGGGCAGTCTGTGGGACGAGTGGATTATCCGGATGTGTTCGAACAGGTCTGGCGGGAGTACCCGTTGCGTGCCGGGGCAAACCCGAAGAAATCCGCTTTCAGTGCCTGGAAGGCCAGATTACGCGAGGGGGTGCCACCAGAGGCCATGCTGGATGGCGTGAGGCGTTACGCAAGATACCTGGCGGCTACCGGGAAAACGGGAACGGAATTTGTTCAGCGAGCGACGACGTTTTTTGGACCGGACCGGAATTTTGAGAACCCCTGGTTGCTCCCGGTAAGCGGCACGAACAACCAGCGTTGTGTGAATCATATTTCTGAACCGGATAGCGAAATTCCGCCGGGCTTCAGGGGGTAAGTGTTAATTTCTGGTCATGAGGTAATTTTCAGGAGGGCTTGTGGCAAAAGTTTTTACACAAGAAGAGCGGGAAAAAATTAAAGGGCAGGTTCTTGAACTCGTACGCCAGAGTGGGCGCGAGACGTTACGACAACTGGAAGCTAAAACTGGGGCAACAAGATATCTGATGAGCGTTCTGGCCAGAGAGCTGGTTGCCAGTGGCGATGTATACAACTCTGGTTACGGGTTATTCCCGTCTGAACAGGCGCGTAAGGACTGGCAAAATGCCCGTAAAAAGCTCTCAAGGGCAAAGCTGAAGAAACCATCTGCGGTTGATCCGGACCTTATCTGGTCATTACCTGACGGAGAAATACGTCGCTACGACAGTCGCCTAAACATAATCTGTCGCGAGTGCCGGAAGAGCGAAGTTATGCAGCGCATATTGTCGTTTTATCAGGGTAATTTTCAGGAGGTGATGGCGTGAGGGTGAGAGTCTATATCGCCGGTCCAATGACCGGGTATAAAAATTTCAACCGTGAGGCGTTTCACAATGCGGAAGAGGAACTGAAACGGGAAGGGCATACCGTCTTAAACCCGGCAGTACTTCCGGACGGGCTGACACAGCCGCAGTACATGGATATCTGCATGGCGATGATTCGTTGTGTGGATGCGATTTACATGCTGAAAGGCTGGCAGCGGTCAGCAGGCGCTAAGGCAGAACTGGCGCTGGCGGAGAAACTGGGGCATGCGGTGATTTTTCAGGAGACAGCCAGTGTGCAAGACTAATTACCAGGCATTACGTGAACGTTATTCACCAATTCAGGTGCCGGAATGTCCTGTTTGTGGCGATGAAATGTCGATACAGCGCATATTTTCCAGAACGCATATTGTGTATGCCTGCACAGGTGAGGGGGATGATGGATATTTTAAAACTGGTCGAACTTTTGCGGATGAGCATTACCTGAAATCGCGCGTAACCGTCGTTGATGTTAGCGATCCTGACGTACTGGCTTTACTGAAAGAGCTGGAAGTTAAAGACAAACGCATTGCAGAATTGACAGATGCGCTTACACAAATGATTAATGCGCACAAAACCACAATTCGTTTTGGTCATGAACGCATAACTGAATGTGGTGGTGATTGCGACTCGCCGGAAAAGATGATTTCAGAAAATCCGGATATCAGAATGGCAGAGGCTGTTTTGAGAGCAGGAATAAAAACTGAATAATTAAATTTAGCAGTAAGCGTGTAGCAAGAACCGTATTGACGGGGATGTGTTATTCAGTCGGCAGTGCTACGCGCCAGGGGAGCAGTTCGCCGACCCGGTTTATCGGCCAGTCGGCTATGAC
>NZ_MECT01000178.1:0-3538 GCF_001722145.1 Shigella sp. FC1544 | reverse complement strand
TTTCTGGTGCGTACCGGGCTGAGAGGCGGTGTAAGTGAACTGTAGTTGCCATGTTTTACGGCAATGAGAGCAGAGATAGCGCTGATGTCCGGCAGTGCTTTTGCCGTTACGCACCACGCCTTCAGTAGCGGAGCAGGAAGGACATCTGATGGAAATGGAAGCCACGCAAGCACCTTAAAATCACCATCATACACTAAATCAGTAAGTTGGCAGCATTACCAAAATAGCCGTAAATTACAGGAATTGATTTGGGATAAGTTGGTTGCATATGTCAATGATTTTAACTTAAGCAATCAAGAAAAATCACGCTTAATACTAAGGTTATTTGATGATGTTAAGTTGCTATTTAATGAAGTGCCTGTCAGCATTTTAGTAAATGATATTTTTTTTGAAGGATTTTTTCATGAAGCAACCTGATTTTGCGAAGTGGTACTTCTATCAATTACTTAAGAAGTATGAGGGCGAACAGCTGTATCTTAATGAGTTAGGATATGTTTATGGTAATGAAGAAAAAACAAATGAAATTGTAAATAACAATCCGGGTTATGTCGTTGAGATTTTTGAAGAAAAGATGGGTAATGAATTAAAAATTAGAACAAGAATGATGGAAATCCTCCGGGATGGGAAAATAAATATATGTGAATATATTAATAAAGAACAGTTAGAAAAATTAAATCCTCCGGAAGATTTACGTATAGCAATAAAAAAATTGGGGTGGAATAATTGAACTATTACTGCATAAAATAATGTGATGCCGGGATGTTTTTGTATTTCCCGGCATCTTTATAGCGATATCAATTATTTACTGAGCGTTGCGACCATCACCGCTTTGATGGTATGCATGCGGTTTTCCGCCTGATCAAAAACAATGCTGGCGGCAGATTCGAAGACCTCATCAGTCACTTCCATTCCGCCATGTAGGCCAAACTCTTCCGCCATTTTCTTACCAAGCGTCGTCTGGTCGTCATGAAACGCGGGCAGGCAGTGGAGGAATTTGACCTCCGGGTTACCGGTCAACTGCATCATCTTGCTGTTCACCTGATAATCACGCAGTAATGCAATCCGTTCTGCCCATTTCTCTTTTGCTTCCCCCATCGACACCCATACATCGGTATAGATAAAGTCAGCACCTTCAACTCCTTTGGCTACATCTTCCGTCAGCGTAATATTCCCGCCATTTTGCTGTGCCAGGGCGCGGCATTCCGTAACCAGCGCAGCTTCCGGCCAGCATGCCTGTGGCGCGACCAGACGCAAATCCAGACCGGTAAGCGCCGCAGCTTCGAGCATCGAATTGCCCATGTTGTTACGTGCGTCACCTGCATAGACCAGCGTCATTTCGTTGAATGCTTTACCGGGTAAATGCTCCTGCATGGTGAGGAGATCCGCCAGCAACTGCGTGGGGTGAAACTCATTGGTCAGGCCGTTCCATACCGGCACGCCAGCGTATTCCGCCAGTGTTTCGGCAATCTCCTGACCATAGCCGCGATACTGAATACCGTCATACATGCGACCCAGCACGCGGGCAGTGTCTTTAATCGACTCTTTATGACCAATCTGACTGCCGCTTGGGCCGAGATAAGTAACGCGAGCACCCTGGTCATATGCGGCAACTTCGAAAGAGCATCGGGTACGGGTCGAGTCTTTTTCGAAGATGAGCGCGATGTTTTTACCAGTGAGTTTGGCTTCTTCTTTGCCGCTTTTCTTATCGGCTTTCAGCTTCGCGGCTAACTGCAGCAGGCTGTTGAGTTCAGCTGGCGTGAAATCGAGTAATTTCAGGAAATGCTTATGATAAAACCCGGACATATATCCCTCCTGTGGCTAACGCCTCAATGAATTAAAATTCAATTTATATGGATGATTATTCATCTGCAAGTCTAAAGCATAAATCTTTGTCACAAAGGTGGAGGCAATGTCAGTGGTATGTGACAATAAGAGTATCGGCAGGACATTAAGAGGAATGAGCCATGGCAAACCCGGAACAACTGGAAGAACAGCGTGAAGAAACTCGTTTGATTATTGAAGAATTACTGGAAGATGGCAGCGATCCGGACGCGCTGTACACCATCGAACACCATCTTTCCGCAGACGATCTGGAAACCCTGGAAAAAGCAGCAGTTGAAGCGTTTAAACTCGGTTACGAAGTGACCGATCCAGAAGAGCTGGAAGTTGAAGATGGTGATATCGTGATTTGCTGCGACATCCTCAGCGAGTGCGCGTTGAATGCCGATCTGATCGATGCCCAGGTTGAACAACTGATGACATTGGCGGAGAAATTTGACGTTGAGTACGACGGTTGGGGCACTTATTTTGAAGATCCTAATGGCGAAGACGGCGACGATGAAGATTTTGTCGATGAAGACGATGACGGGGTTCGCCACTAATTAATTGATTAAAATGCCCGATAGCACACACTAGCGGGCATTTTTTTAGAGTTCGCGCAACATCCGCACTTCACAATCAACATGGCCCGTGCAGCCAAGTGCATAGTCGATATGCTCAAAGCCCAAATGCTCATAAAGCGCAATGGCTTCCTTTAAAAAGCGGTCGTTTCCAGATAGCAGCGTTTGAAGCCCATCTATCGTGCCTGCTCCATCGCCATTAAGGCCAGTTTTTTCGCCAGCCCTTTACCGCGAATAGCCGGAAGAAAATACATCTTTTGCAGTTCGCAAATGTCCGATTCACTACCTGCTAATGGCGCAATCCCACCGCCGCCGACCACTTCACCCTCGTACTCAACCACCCAATATGCATGACCCGGCTGACTATACACTTGATACAGTTCGTCAAGATTCGGATCGGCGATGGTGTAGCCTTTATCAGCGGTAAGACCGTATTCGGCGGATACCTGACGAATGACGCGGGCAATAGCAGGATTATCCTGTAGCGTCAGGCGACGCATTACAGGTGATTGCGGCGCAATGTTATTCATAGTTTAACCCAATAAAAATAAAGTAATTATACATTTGTTTAATACCACTCTCTTCTTACGTGCGCAAGCATCTTATAAAGCAATAAAGTTTTTGCCAGCCTGTTACTGATAAGAGTATTGTAACGTGGCAGAACATTTTACTGTCTGTATATATAAATTATATCAATGGATTTTTTAATTCAGGGAATTTTTATGGCTCAAGTTATTAATGAAATGGATGTTCCGTCCCATTCGTTTGTTTTTCATGGTACAGGTGAGAGATATTTTCTTATTTGTGTGGTGAATGTGTTGTTAACGATTATAACGCTAGGTATCTATTTACCATGGGCATTAATGAAATGTAAGCGTTATCTCTATGCTAATATGGAAGTTAACGGACAACGATTTTCGGTAATGCTGCCAACTTACTGATTTAGTGTATGATGGTGATTTTAAGGTGCTTGCGTGGCTTCCATTTCCATCAGATGTCCTTCCTGCTCCGCTACTGAAGGCGTGGTGCGTAACGGCAAAAGCACTGCCGGACATCAGCGCTATCTCTGCTCTCATTGCCGTAAAACATGGCAACTACAGTTCACTTACACCGCCTCTCAGCCCGGTACGCACCAGAAA
>NZ_MECT01000177.1:0-34048 GCF_001722145.1 Shigella sp. FC1544 | reverse complement strand
TTCCATAACTGTCTCAAAAGTGACCATAAGCTCTCCTGAATCAGGAGAGCAGATTACCCCCTGGATCTGATTTCAGGCGTTGGGTGTGGATCACTATTGCACCGTTCGTGACACTTGTTGACTGCCTGTGCGGCATCTGGTATCAAGGTGGCGTGAAGCCGGTTCAGGTTCTCATGCGGAACGTTGGAACCTATATCTCCCCGATACCAAAGGCGAAATGTAAGTGACAAAATGCAATGAACACGTTCTCCGTTAACTGAGGAGCATGGTGATAAATAAAGGTAAATGCAGAAGGTGTAGAGTCTCGCAGATTTCTGACATCATAGAGCCTAACATTAGATGCATAACGCTACAGATTGTAGAATCTCTACAGGTGAAATATACACTGGTTGGCGTTTATGTCGCAAAACATGTCATTCAGGTTCATCTCACCAATAAGGATATGAGTGAAGTGGAGGATAAGTGAGTCTGCTGTCAGAGTTTTCTGGTGTATGTCAGTAACTGCGAACCATGTCTGCTTGATATGGGAGCTTATGGAGGCTCTCTGTACAAGGTTAGGGAGCTAACAAAGCAGGGATAAAAAGTCCGCCTGATGCAGGCACGGTTCGTTAAATCTTTTGCCATTGGTAACAAAATGGTGCGATGAATGTTCAGGCTATCTTTATCTTGATGGTGGTTCAGCTGTTTGGTAAAGAAATCGCTGTGACAATAGAAGAACTGCAGGCAGTACTGGTCCCACATCGTTTGCTCAGTCAACTGGTGAAGTTCCGTAGCGCGTAAATTAATGCTTTGCATGAAACGTTACTGGAGTGGATGAAAGAATACCTGCATATATCATTACTGCGTTGGATTACCAGTACAACAGATTGAATGAACTGGACATGTTGATAGACGGCATTGAAAAGCAGCTTATAAGCATAGTGCGGCAGAGTTAATTGGAGAGCACTTCGCCTTCTGAGTATTAAGTAAGCATGGTGGTACCTGCGGATACTATCTATTCACTGTGCTCGGTCGGCAGCCTTACTGACCAAGGAGTTGGGGGAGTTGATAACAAAGTTGAAAAAACAGCTCTCAACCAAGGTGGTTATTGTAACAATAGCAAATAAGCTGGTGTGACCTGTATCACAATAACCGATTATGGACGTAAATACGACAAAAATATGTCAGTATCAGGCGGTATTAATTGCTGATGCTGATGGACATTAACTCTTAATAAAAGGGTGGATGCTGAAAGGTTGTTATGGTGACGGACGTGATGACGACGGAAAAGAGTATGAGGTTTTGGATTTAAAGTTCGTTCGGGGAATAAGGACCCGGTCAGCTAATTCTCATAGTAGTTCGCATTGCTGGATGCAATACTGTGCTGCAATTACTCGTCGATGTCGGAACAACGGAAGCCTTGCAAACGGGGATGTATTCATACAGGTGTTATGTTATATGGGGTTTTATTGCAGGGGGCTATACCAAGAGAATATATGATATCTCATCAGACTGATGTGAGGGTAAATGAGAATAGAGTAAACGAACAAGGTTGTTTTTTGGCGAGGAAGCAGATGTATGACAATTCTTGTGGAGCTGCCAGTTTACTCTGTGCTGCAAAGGAATTAGGGGTTGATAAAATACCACAATACAAAGGGTCTATGTCCGAAATGACAAGGAAGAGTTCTCTTGATTTGGATAATCGTTGTGAGCGGGATTTATACTTAATAACTAGTGGTAATTATAATCCGAGAATACACAAAGATAATATCGCGGATGCCGGTTATTCTATGCCTGATAAGATAGTCATGGCTACGAGGCTTCTTGGATTGAATGCTTATGTCGTTGAAGAAAGTAACATTTTTTCGCAAGTAATTAGTTTTATTTATCCCGATGCAAGGGACTTATTAATTGGCATGGGATGTAATATAGTACATCAACGAGATGTGTTATCTTCTAACCAAAGAGTTTTGGAAGCTGTTGCTGTATCCTTTATTGGAGTTCCTGTCGGCCTCCACTGGGTGTTGTGTAGACCTGATGGAAGCTATATGGATCCAGCTGTAGGAGAAAATTATTCTTGTTTTTCAACTATGGAATTAGGTGCAAGAAGAAGTAATTCTAACTTTATAGGATATACTAAAATAGGTATTTCCATAGTTATAACTAATGAGGCTTTTTAAATTGTCGTTTTTTATCTGTGAAGGAGCTTGAATATTTTGGGGCGGGGGGCATAACAAATGATATTACTGAGTACAAATTTAGCTATATTGGGCGGATTAGTTGTGTGGGAAGACGAAATGTTTCTCTTGAAATAAGTGAACTCCCTCAAGGAATGATTGTGTGCTTAAATATTTAAGTGCTGGTAAGTTTGAGAAGGCTGACATATTTTGCAGAGCAAACAGTGATTGACTTGGATGATATTTTTATTTTAGTCACTCGTTGTAATTGGAGTATGCTTTATTTTATTTGAAAATAGATGTATTTTATACCCGCAATTTAAACTGTAAGCCCTATGAGGGGTATGGATATTATAAGTTACTCTTTGACTAAGCATAACTTTTGGGGTTAGAAAAATAAATCTCTTGTTAATAATTAATATGATTTTAAAATCAAACTTGTTTATAATTATAAAATAATGTAAGTCGGTCATTTTATGGGAAGATTAGGAGAATAAAACAGTAATTATATTTGAGAAAGCTGCTAATATATTCTTAAAGCTTTTTTGATACTGTGAACGAAGTCTGTTAATGGTGGATTTTTTGTTTATCACCATGTAAAAAAATTGAGTAGTAAAAGCGTTGACTGCTAATCCTCGCTGTTTTTATTGAAACGATTAAAAATACGCTGAATATTTTCGGCCAGTCACTCATCTTCACATAAAATTTTGACCATCATGCCGCATCCCTTAGTTGCACAATTCATTTTCAATGATATGAATATTACTAATTTCACCAGATAATGTTCTCGTGGTCAGCAGGGTATGAGTTGTCACCGTAATTTTAAGGAAACACAGTGCGTGGGGATTGAATAACAGATAGCCGACGGAATTACCCCACCGGCTGAAAGTCAAGTTCAACGAAGATTTTTATTATCTGAATTGGGCAGTTTACATCAGTGTTCGATGTTTATGAAGACGATAGATGGCGAGAAATTATATCCCGAATAGCTTCATCTATTTCTCTCTGAACTGTTTTGTTTATTTTAGATAATGTAAATATTAGAGTTCTGTTTGTTTTATTCTCTTTTCTTTTTATGTAAGTCCGTTTGTCTTTAGAAATAAATAACGAGTCAACTTTTAGCGAAGGGTTTTGCTTTCTGTTTTTGCTTTTCTTTATGATGTTTAAAATTTCTTTTTTATATATGTCCGGGGGCAAATTTGTATCAAGGTCTTTTATTTCTTCCTTTAATATTGGTAGTGTAGAACTAAGAGATTCATTAGCCTTTTCAAGTCCTTTATAATAATTGAATAATATCTTGTAGTCATTAAAGTTAAGTTCTGACGCGATTGGAAATAGAGATATTATTTCCTGTGGAACGCTTGCTGCCTGAAAGGCACGAGTGACTTTCGCGCGAGACAGATTCTCTTTTTTGGCTATGTCTTTATAGGACATCCCTGATACTTTCAGAAAATTAAGACCAATACCAAGTTCTCGGATGCTATGCTCTTTTGCTGTTTGTATATCGTTTGCTAGTTTTCTGGCATCAAGAGTAGATATATATTCTTTTGAATATAGAACTTCAAGATCTGCTCCTGCATATATTGCAGATGCTCTTCTACGAGTGCCATCCAGAATTTCAATTCTACCATCAATCTCCCTTCCTATTACAGGGAAGAATTGTTGTAGCTTTATAGTTTTTATGATATCGGCTAATGATTCTTCTGTTAGGGATTCTTGATCGCGTACATTCGTTTTTTGGTTGACGAAGGTTAAATCTTGGATCCTTTTATGAGGAATCTTGGCTTTGATAAAGGAAACTTTATTACCAGAATGGAGTGTAAACTCTTTCTTTTGGCCTTCCTTTATACTTAACAAGTCGTTGCACAAATCCACCATATCACACCCTGTTTATTCATATTGATTTATATTGACAAAAGTTAAATGCAGTGTGAGCAAGATTGTATGTAACTGTTGATGATAGTCAACGGTAGTCTTAAAAATTACTATTTTAATAGCTGGATTGATGCAATTTATCTTTATTGGATAAAAGAATAATATTCTTGTGGAGCTCTGATGTGAGAGCTCCATAGATGAAAAAATGCTTATCAATTACTATATTGATTTTGTACTATTTTTGACTACAGAAATAAGATCTCCAATAGTAATAATGTGTTCTAATGCAGATTCATCTATACGTAGATTGAACTCAAAACTAATCATATCCAGCATTTCAATCAGAGAAAGAGAATCGGCAGAAAGATCTTCAATAAATTTAGTTTCTTCAGATAGTTTGCTGTACGCTATACCATAGCAAAAGGCCACTATTGATAATATTTTTTCTTTTATCATATTTTAATCCTTATTGATATTCTTTAATACTTTTGATAGGGAAGTGGTTACATCTTTTGCTGCTTTATATATATTATTGTTTTCAGCTGTAATATCATTGTTATTTTTTAAATCAGATATATCATCTGTAAGTAATTCTGCAGAGGTATCGTCAATTTTTGACAATACCTTGCTGAGGGCGCTAGATACTTCTTTTGCCTTTTCATAGATCGCATGATTTTTATCAATTGTATCTGCGTTGGTTTCTGTTACGTAGTTTATTGTATTTGCATCTGTAACTTTTAATTTGTTGTTTATTCTGTGTTCTGTTGTGGATTTTGTAATGTCCTTTGATTTTTCCTGTAACTCTCGTTCTTGTGTTCCTGATTTAGTTCCAATGAGAGATATAAGATTACTTAGGGAGTTTGTTACTTTTTTTGAAGCTTCAAATATCGTTTCCCGTGTTAAATATGTGTCTCCATTTCTTGATAAAAAATCAGTCTGAAGTACTTTTGAATCAGTGTTTGAGTTGAATTTATTGATTTGCGAAGCTACTCTATGAGAAAGAGAAGCGCTACTTTTAGTTGTATCTGATGAGTTATCATTACTGCTTGTCACTCCTTCCGGGTGGAGAGGGGGGGTGGTTGAAGAGTTCTGTATGTTCAGAGGCCTGTGTCCCCGAGAAAGAGAGTTATTTGTAGATCTTTCTTGACTACTCGTAGTTAACAGGTCTGAACCTATTCCATCCGAATTATCTGGAGTATGGTTGAAAACCTTTTCTAAAGCTGAATTATTTGCAAATGTCTGGACAGTATCTGATATAGAGTGTGGTAGAACGGAAGTTACTTTTTGAACTAGTGCTCTTTGTGGATTTAGTAATGAGTTTCCGTTACGGGATAATAGATCGTTTGTCTGAGAAGTAGGAGACTGTGCATCATTTTCTGGGTTCTCGTGATAGCTATTGTCATATACTCTGTTGTCAAAAACTCTATTATCGTAAGTTCTATTATCATTATTTATATGATAGTGAATTACAGGTTGGGATGTTTTCTCATTGGCTCCGGGGGTTGGTCCGCCATCTGGCATATCTTCGGGAGGTGTAGGGAGGCCATCTTGGATAGGATGCGAATCTTTTATATCTTCTAAAATATCATTAAGGACTTTTCTCAACAGCTCAGGAAACACGGCTACTGTATTTAAGTCTCTTGACAGTTTACCTATACCAAATCCTTTACTATCAATAGTATTTTTACGTTGATTGCGCAAACTATCAAAGGCAAGTTTTGCCTGTGCGTCAACTAAATCATCTAGTTTGAGAGATGAAACAGTTTCATTACTTAACTTTAATTCAGCAAGAATATTATTCTTGATAAATGATGATACTTCAGTATTGAGGAGTTTTTGTCCCAATGATAAAGCTTCACCAGATGTGTGTTGTTGTGCTAATAGTGCAAGTCTGTGCTCAATGTTTTGTCGTAATTGATGGAGTTTCTTATTCTTTGCCGACCATGGTCCAAAGGCAGAATCTTGGGATAATTTATCTTTTATAATTAGTTCCGAATACTGTGCGACAATTTTTTGAAGTCCCTTTTCGTTTTCAAAATTAAGACCATTTTGATGTACTAAGGAGTACAAAACATTTGAAAATTCTAGAATCTCGCTTTTGGCATACGCATTCATTGAGTTGGAATAAATGCTTCTTAACACATCTTCTTTCCCTGAGGAAGAAAATAAAAAATCAAGACATTTCTGATTAAAAGACGTTGCAAAGTTTTCTTTTTCAGACACTGATGCTGGTGTTTTTAGAGAAGTTTGCGAACTATGGATATCGGATATTTTGCTTTTTAACTCGCTGTATTCTGTTGATGATGGTGAAGTTGCCTTATATAAGAATGTTGGCGCTTGAGTATTATTTACATTATGCATGGCGCACCTCAGAAATGGAGAAAAAGTTTATCTGTATCTGTACATGAGCTTATTGTACTACTCAAAACCTTTACTAAATTATCAAAAATACTATTGGCATTACTGTATTTTTGAACTAAAGTTTGAAGATTATTTTTCATTGTTTCATCTTCGGCAGAGAATCCGGCATTCCATGCCTGATATTTTGCATTATCTAGCACAACCTCGTCATTTCCACCTAGATTATCTAAGCTTTTTAACATATTGTCTATTGGGGTCATGTTTATATTGACAACATATCCCCCGTTTTTTTTAGATACCTTGCCGATTGTTCCACCTAATTCTGTAAGCCATTTATTTGCTTGTTCCTTACTAACAGTATTATTTGCTGGATATAGCGGTTTATCTTTATATTTATCCTTGAGCTTTGTCAATTCGTCTTTAAGCGATTTGACTTGTAATTTCACGGAGTTTCCGTCGTTACCTCCGGGAGAGATCCAGCCGGCAAGACTGGAAAGAACAGCGCTAAAATCTTGATACATTTGAGTATATGAACTAACGGCATGTTCATATACTTTCAGATACTGTTCATTAATATTATTGATTGACTTTGCAATTTTATCCCACAGTTCTCTGTGAGATATCATTTCATATCCATCAAGCTCGGCTTCTTTCGGGGCTGAATGTAATAATTCTCTTGCGTCTTTATTAATTGGATATTCTTTATTGGAAAGAATATCCAATAGTTGAGCGGATTTGTTTACATCCATGCTAATCTGAGATGAATGTAATGCTATTTCTTCTAGCGATGTTTTAGTCAACGTTTTTTGTGAGAGATCTTTCTTTAATGCCTGATTTGTTGTTCTGATATTATGAAGGGTGTCGTTGAGCATAGTAAGGGAACTTACAGGATGAGAACTGGTCGTTGTTTTTATATCAGAATTAACTGTTTCGGTTGATGAACCGTTGGTATTGTTTGGGCTGAATGATGAGGTGGAAATACTATTAGTCAGAGTTGTTATATTCATGGTTATTTCCTTATAGGAAGAGCCATATATTATTATGGCTCTTGGATATATTAAGCTCGAATGTTACCAGCAATCTGACTGGCTGTAGAATTCCTTGATTGGTTGATGTTGTCAATTATATTCAATAATTTTTGTATTAATTGATTTGTCGCTTGGGATGCTTCTTTAGATACTTGGGATGCTTCCTCTGCTTGTTTACTGCTGGCCTGACTGATTAGTTGTTCTTCTTCTTCAAGAGCAGATGTATAACGCCCTCCTGATGTGGATATATTACCAGCAACGGCTGATGTCTCCATTGTTGCACGGCCAATGTTTTGTTTTTGCTGAGCAGAAAGGGTATTGAGCTCGTAAGCTCTTCTCTGGGTGTCAATTTTATCCTGCAAAGAAATATCGGGAGAACTAAGAGAAGTTTTATGTTCAGTTGACAGGGATATATTATCTGGTGCCAGTTTATTTTTACCTAAAATTTTTGTGCTAGAGTTAGTTTGTGGTGAGGTGATATTTGTATCTATTTGTTTATTTAACCCTAATTTAGAACCTGCAAGCTCTTTTTCAAGAGATTGAGCAGTGGCAAGGTTCTTTCTTAAGGCTCCTTTTTGTTCGCTAATCCCTGAATGCGTTTTTTTGGCACCGATACCCGTTATACCTACTTGTGTGACCGCTCCAGTAATGCTTGATGATAGGGCTGCTAGGCCTTGCCGAACAATGTTCTCTGCAGCTGATTTTGTAGCATCGAACGCAATCAATGACAATTGAGAGCCCAATCTAGTTTCTGCAGTGCGGAGAGCAGAAAGTAGAACGGCTACACTAATAATTAAAGAAACAGCATTAGAAGAAAGACTGGAAATATCCAGGGTGTTCTCTGGAGTAATTGTGTGACTCATTTCTGAAAGATCTTTCATCTTTTTGTCAGTAAGGCGAGCAATGATTTCTGAATCATGCTGAACCTGCTCTGATAACTTTAAAAGTTGATCATCATTTAATGTAGTTGTTAATACGGGATTTTTACCGACATTAAGTGGAATATGTGCTGCTAACTGCTGATAATTTTGTGATTTTTGTGTTTCGGAAGAACTTTGAGTTTGTTTTGTGGATATATCTGTATATAAAATCGGGGCTGGTTTTGTGTTTTGAATTTCCATAACATTCTCCTTATTTGTATCAAGCAGTAGTTTGTTGCAAAATTGCTTTTGCAACATCAGTTCTATTAGCCTGAGAGTTGGACATTGAGGCTAACAGATCTGCAATTACTTCCTGCAATTGGCCGAATTTTTCTATTGCGTCACCGATGTATTTTGACAGTTGTTCAACTTGATATTTCGATAATGTCAGGTCTGCTAGATTTTTCGACGCGTTGTTTTGGAAAACAGCAGAAGCGACATTTCCTCCCGCTTGTGTGGCAGAGTTAACACTTTCTCCTAATAAAACTGCTTGGTTTAAATGGGTGGAAATAATTTGTTTGGATATTACTTCATCACCCGCTGCACCAAGAAATTTATTTAATCTGGCAACAGCATTAGTGATTAAATCGTCCAGTTGAGAAGAAAAATTCTTGAGAAACTTTGGTATAAGGTCTGTGAGGGTTTTACCTATTATTTTGCCAATATTCTCTGCAAGTTTTGCTGCTGCCTGTTTACCAACAGTGGCTACGAGAACGACTGCTGCAACCAAGACAAGAGCGCCTGCGATTGCCCCCAGAATAGAGCCAATCATTTTGGCTTTTTTCGAGTCGACGCCCAAGCCTTCGAGCATTTTTGTAAATGCATCTGAAAGGAGTTTGATTAAGGGTTCAATGACTGCTTTCATGATCGGATTCAGGGCTTGTTCCATGAAGGAATTGCCGGTCGCTGCTTGTACTATAGCATCCGTAACCATAAGAGCTAAACCAACAGCTGCCAGTGCTAGAGATGCTCCTCCAGAAAAAGCTGCTGCAACAACACTAACGATAGTTAAAAGTGCCCCAAGTATTTTCCCAACACAACCCATTACTCTGTTGAGTTCTTCTGCTTTACGTACTTCAGCAGCATACTCATCAGATTTTCTCTCCATTTCAGTTTTTCTTGATTCTTGGAGAGACTGGAATAGAGCCAGATCATTTTTTAAAGATTCTTCATTATTTTTTCCAACTAGTTGAATAAAGGTTGCCATCAATTGAGTAACACTGGCAAGTCCGGTTAATGATTTCTGCTGGGTTGATAGCTGTTCAGCAGATGCTGTGTTTGAAAATGCAGAAAAAGAGTCTATTTCTTTTTCGAGTTGCATTGATTTATCTGTAAGTTTGCTATGAATTGACAGGGTTTTCTGCTCAATCAATGTCCTGTCTTTAACTGCTGCGTCTTTTTTGATAGTGAGTTGTATTTCTTCCCGTCTTAATTTTTTATTTTCTGGTGAATCTGGGTCGAGTTCGGATAATTTTGTTTGAATTTGGTTAATTTTATTTTCTAGGTCTTTTATTTTAGAATCTGCGTTTTTTAGTTTATTAATTTGTTTTTCATAGTCTCTGGTTAGTCCTTCAGTTTCAGATAGAAGAGTATTAATTTTATCGGAGAATTCTAGGTTTTTTTGCTGTCTTGCCTGTTGCTGGGACTTCCAGGCAGTAATTTTATTTGTTAATGCAGTTAAAGATTTTTCACCGAGTATTTGAATAAGGTTTCCAATTAAAAGCGTTAGTTGGGAACTTGCATTTAATGACTTTGGTGCTTTAAGTTCAGGGATTAATATATTCGAAGTTGAGTGTGCATTAGTTGTATTAATATTTTTGTTAGCAGTAAGATCAGCAATTGTAAGAGAAAATAATTTGTTAGCTGCATCATTTGCAGCCTGGATAGTATTGTCTCCAAGCTCAGTGGAAGCCAATATTTTGGCAAGAGGCAAACCAGTGGTTGTGGTGCTTACATTATGCATAATAATTACTCCTTGATATCCTGAATTGCGTCTAAGTATGATTGTGCTTTTATTTTTAATTTTTCATCATTGCTGTGTTGAATTACGAGTTCGAAGCACTCTTTGGCTTTCAAGGGGGCTTTCAACCGAAGCTGGCATTGTCCAGTATGGAATACCGGTGTATAGTCATTTTTTCCTAATGCAAAAGCGACAGCATAAAGGTCTGCTGCTTGTTGGAACTGTTCTTTTATCTGATAAATAGCTGCGAGTCCCATAATGTAGTCTACATTGTAAAAGTCGTATATACATAAAAATCTGAAGAAAACTTCAGCTTCCTCTATTCTTCCTTTGTTGTAAAAGTCATAAGCATATGAATAAATGTCATCCATCATATCATCAGGAATTGCATTAATATCTTTCAGTGTAGCGCCAGAGTTAATTGCATCAATTACTGCAGTAGAGATGCTTTCATTTTCAGTGATATTTAAAGACATAAGGTCTCCTTTTTGTCTGCATTACTTTAATAAGTATAAGATTTAATATAAACAGATTTAATTTGTATTGCTTTGACGGTATACAGCCTTTAGAACCTCTGCGCTTATTTCTATTTGTAAAACTTTTGTTGATTCATTAAATATTTTATCGTAGACGGAACTGGATACTAGATTTGTAAGATCCTTCATTTGTGTGTTAAACAAATCCATGTCACTGCTATAACGTTTTAAAATCTTTGCTCTGAGGCCAGATGAGGCAATCTCGTTTAGTGCTGTATGACTGATAGATGTTTGTGCTGATTTTTCATCAAGTTTTATATCCGGGAATTTTTTTTCAATAGCTGCAAATATGTTTTTTTTGTTATCTGAGGTCAAAACAACTCCATTGTGTATGGCCATTTCATCTATACTTCTGTTTATCATTGAAGAGACATAAGAGGTTCGCTCTTGGCTCATCCAACAAAATAGTTGATTCCCCGAATTACTATCTTTTATTTTGTCTATGACGCTGTCCCTGATTTTATTTATATTCACCGGGCATCCAAAATTCTTCTGAGGAAAGCGTTGTTTTAAGTTAAAAACAGATAATATTTTCTTTACAAGCTTATTGTGACTTAACGAATCAAATGATGGGCGAGGAATCGCGAATTCAACCTGTGGAAGTATTTTGTTTAGAATTTGCATGATACCCCCTATATGTTAGTTCACTTCTGAAGTGATGTTTGCAATGGTTAGTTTAATACAAAATAAAAATTCGTACAAAGATTCAATGAGTTCATCAGGTGAAAGATATTTTTTGTAGTGTTTCTTGGTCAAAACACATTGATGAGTATCAGGGAGAAGACAGATAGAAGAACCATAATCTCTACTCAAAGAGTAGTTAAGGATGAGTATGTGTTCTGGATTAATAATATTTTCTGTAAAAAGTTCATGTTCATTAAGAAGTCCGGTCAAAAAGATGTATTCATCATTATCTGTTATACAAACAGGTATTTGTTCTTCGAGCAATATAAAGGCTTGATTTTTATCGTTAAAATCAAGCTTTGCACCTGTTATTTCATAAAGTTTATCATATAGTTTGCGACACATTTCTATGGCCTTCTATATATTAGAATGAGAGTTATTCAATAAAAGCTTATTGACCTGTAATAAGTCGTGAATGTAAAGTTTGGTTCCAAGATCTGGCGATTTAAGAGAATTGTAATAATCAATAGTTTTTATTGACTTTTCGATAATTTCTTCTTTTTTATCTGTTGCTCCGGTTTTTAATTCGTTTAATACACGAGACATATTGCTGGGTGCTGATTTTACTAAGTATGAGTGGCAAGCGTTGATGACCGCATCAAAGTCTTCTGAAGATACATTTTCAGTAGGATGTTTGTAAAGTGAAATTGATAAAGGCTTGAATGTTTTTGGGGGGTGGATAAGGTTAATTTTATTGAAACTTTTAAGATAGCTACGTCGTAATTGAGTCAATCTGGAAAGATCAAAATCAGATTCAATATACTTCATTATCTCGTTATAAGACTGATTGAGACTTTCAATGCGTTGCCTAACTTTATTTGCATACGCGTATACATTGTTAGGTGTAGCAACCAATTTAACGTCAGGGAGTGGAAAGTATATTTCAGAATTTCCTGCTTTAAGAACATTAAGTGCCATACCAGCACAGTTTTCAGATTTACTGATTAATTTATAATTTGCCAATTGTCTGAAAGCATCTGCTTTCTTTTGGCATATAAATTTTGACATGTTTGTTTCATCAAGGCCAAAAAGGTTATAGCTGATTTTACCATCCTTTGTTTTATTATCACCTGATAATGGAATGTATACTTTATCAGCACTGACCCCCCAATAACCATAGGGGTCTTTTTTTTGATTAGCTCTGGGAAAAAATATTTTTTTGTTGTTATTTTGATCTTGTTTTGAATTTAATAAGTTTCTAACCTCTTGGCCTGCATCAAGTCTTTCGGCTGTTTGGTCTGAAATCATATTTAGTTTGTCTTGTTTATAGGTATCGACACTGTAACCTGAGCGTTTTTCAAAAAGGTAGTTTATTTCTGTATCTTTTGTAACATTCCCGCCGGGATACCAGCTGAGATAGGTATGAGTTGGTTCCTGTAGTAAATTGTTTTTTATACTGATACTGGTATGCCCTAAATGGGTTATGCCTCTATTTCCCCAGCAACGAAACACTAAATGTCTTTCAAGATTTTTGGCTGTACCGATGCCATGAAAACTCTCTGCGGTATTCAACATTAATTTGATGTCTTTACCTGTAAAAGAATGTTGAATTGAATTTTTGACTGCTTCATAGGCGGCAAACGCACTTTCTGTAGATTTTTCGCTAGCTAATGTCTTGAGGAAAAGCAATAAGGATTTTTGATTCGCTAGTCGATAATTTTTTAGTTGTTCATTTAATATCTGTGAATTTATCTTTGCATTAATAGTGCTTAATGTTCTGAAAAAGAGATCCTTTAGGTTGAATTTCTGTGCTACCAATATAGGTCCATGCTCTGTATCTTCAACGCGTATAGGCCCTTTTGTATTGCTTGCGTCAATGAAATTGCTAATTTTGAGAATCATACTTTATTAACTCTCCATTACGTGGTGATTGTGGGGATGTAAAATGTATTTGATATATAATATATTCAATTAATAAATTTAGAAACTTGAGCCTGTTAACATAATCAAATTTTCTTTTGCTGTACATAATATGTACCTCGTGAGCATATGTAGTGCTGGTTTCATCATGAAATCCCACAAGTTAAAGTGTCTGATATATCAGGCTCGGAGTGTTATAGAAAAAGAGAGAACCCTGTTGAATAAGTATCTTTTTTGTTGTAAAACGAGGTACAAAACTGCAATCAATGCCCCATTTATGACTGAGGATAATTAAATGCACATAACTAATTTGGGATTGCATCAGGTTTCATTTCAAAGCGGAGATTCCTATAAAGGCGCAGAAGAAACCGGAAACCAAAAAGGTGTAAGCGTGATTTCATATCAAAGAGTTAAAAATGGAGAGAGAAATAAGGGGGTCGAAGCGCTTAATCGATTATATTTACAGAACCAAACAAGCTTAACAGGGAAAGGCCTTTTGTTTGCGCGTGACAGAGCTGCAGTTTTTTACGAGGCAATAAAGTTGGCAGGTGGTGATACGTCAAAAATTAAAGCCATGATGGAACAATTAGATACCTATAAACTTGGTGAAGTTGATAAAAGAAATATTAATGAGCTTAATAAAGTAATAAGTGAAGAGATAAGAGCACAGCTAGGCATTAAAAATAAAAAGGAATTGCAATCGGAAATAAAACAAATATTTACTAATCATTTAAATAATAAGAGTTGGGAACCGATCAACAAAAATATTAATTATCATGGGAAAAATTATGGTTTTCAATTAACACCCGCCTCTCATATGAAGATAGGGAATAAAAATATATTTGTCAAAGAGTATAATGGAAAAGGAATTTGTTGTGCTTCTACGAGAGAGAGTAAGCATATTGCGAATATGTGGCTTTCAAAAGTGGTGGATGACGAGGGGAAGGAAATTTTTTCGGGTATCAGACATGGAGTTATATCAGCCTATGGATTGAAAAAAAACTCATCTGAAAGAGCTGTTGCAGCTCGTAATAAAGCTGAGGAGTTAGCAAGCGCAGCATTATATAGCAGACAAGAATTATTATCACAGGCTTTGTCTGGTAAAACAGTAGATTTAAAGATTGTTTCGACTTCTCTTCTGACGCCGACCAGTTTAACTGGGGGAGAGGAGAGTATGTTAAAAGATCAGGTAAAGGCATTAAAAGGGTTAAACTCTAAAAGGGGGGAACCAACGAAATTATTAATTCGGAATAGTGATGGTCTTCTGCAAGAAGTAAAGGTTAATCTAAAAGTGGTGACATTTAACTTTGGTGTAAATGAATTAGCGCTAAAAATGGGCTTAGGCTGGAGGAATGTTGACAAGCTTAATGGTGAATCAATATGTTCTTTGTTGGGGGATAATTTCCTCAAAAATGGTGTGATTGGAGGTTGGGCTGCAGAAGCTATAGAAAAAAATCCACCATGTAAGAATGATGTGATATATCTGGCTAACCAGATAAAAGAGATTATAAACAAGAATTTACAAAAAAATGATAATGGAGAGCCGTATAAATTGTCACAAAGAATGGCTCTATTGGCTTATACTATAGGTGCTGTACCTTGCTGGAATTGTAAGAGTGGGAAGGACAGAACAGGTATGCAGGATGCTGAAATTAAAAGAGAAATAATAAGAAAACATGAAACAGGGCAGTTTTCTCAATTAAATAGTAAATTATCCTCAGAAGAGAAAAGATTATTTTCTACTATTCTAATGAATAGTGGTAATATGGAAATCCAAGAGATGAATACTGGTGTGCCTGGAAATAAAGTTATGAAAAAATTACCGCTATCTTCGTTAGAGCTGTCTTATGCTGAAAGAATAGGGGACCCCAAAATATGGAATATGGTGAAAGGGTATTCGTCATTTGTATAAGAGGAATATATGGAAGATTTAGCAGATGTTATTTGCCGAGCCTTGGGTATCCCTTCAATTGATACCGATGATCAAGCAATCATGCTTGATGATGATGTGTTAATATATATTGAAAAAGAAGGAGATTCAATAAATTTATTATGCCCTTTTTGTGCATTGCCTGAAAATATAAATGATCTTATATATGCGTTGAGCCTAAATTACTCAGAAAAGATATGTTTAGCTACTGATGATGAAGGTGGAAGTCTAATTGCGCGATTAGATCTTACCGGGATAAATGAATTCGAGGATATATATGTTAATACAGAATATTATATTTCGCGTGTGCGTTGGCTGAAGGATGAATTTGCGCGAAGAATGAAGGGGTATTAATGTCCCGTTTCGTATTTATTTTTCTGTGTTTTATCCCATATTTAGGGAGAGCTGATTGTTGGGATAAGGCTGGTGAAAGGTACAACATTCCATCGAGTTTGTTAAAAGCGATTGCGGAAAAAGAATCCGGATTTAATAAATTTGCAGTCAATGTTAATAACAATGGAAGTAAAGATTATGGTATAATGCAAATAAATGACTTTCATTCTAAAAGACTTAGAGAAATGGGATATACTGAGGAAATGCTAATTAGTCATCCATGTCTTTCTGTACATTATGCAGCAAAGTTATTAAATGAGTTTATGCTGACGTATGGAAGAGGGTGGGAGGCTGTTGGTGCCTATAATGCAGGAACATCTCCGAAAAAGAAAAAAGAAAGATTAAAGTACGCAGAGGATATCTATAAACGCTATTTGCGGATAGCAGCAGAGAGCAAGCAGAATAATCGAAGGATATAAGAGGATTTATGTCTGAGGCAAAGAACTCAAATCTTGCACCATTCAGGTTATTAGTGAAACTCACAAACGGTGTCGGGGATGAGTTTCCGTTATATTATGGGAATAACTTAATTGTTCTCGGACGGACGATAGAAACACTTGAGTTTGGAAACGATAATTTCCCAGAAAATATTATTCCAGTAACAGATAGTAAATCGGATGGTATAATTTATTTGGCCATAAGTAAAGATAATATCTGTCGATTTAGTGATGAAAAAGGTGAACAAATTGATATCAATTCACAATTTAACTCATTTGAATATGACGGAGTTTCTTTTCAACTTAAAAATATGATGGAGGATAAATCGAGAGTTCATATACTAAACGGAATGTATAATAAACCCTCGGTGTTTTTTTTCTTTGCTGTTATTGTTGTGTTAATTATAATTTTTTTCATCTCTTTAAAGAAAGATGAAGTAAAAGAAATTGCTGAAATTATAGATGATAAGAGATATGGAATAGTCAACACAGGACAGTGCAATTATATTCTTGCCGAAACACAAAATGATGCGGTATGGGCATCTGTAGCCTTAAATAAAACCGGATTTACCAAATGCAGATATATTCTGGTGTCCAACAAAGAAATAAATAGAATTCAACAATATATCAATCAACGATTCCCATATATCAATTTGTATGTGTTGAATTTAGTGAGTGATAAAGCGGAATTACTGGTATTTTTAAGTAAAGAAAGAAATAGTTCAAAAGATACCGAACTTGAGAAATTGAAAAATGCTCTGATAGTTGAATTTCCGTATATCAAAAATATTAAATTCAACTATCTTAGCGATCATAATGCAAGGGAGGATGCTAAAGGTATTTTCACAAAGGTAAATGTCCAGTATAAAGAGATTTGTGAAACTAATAAAGTTACATATTCTGTCAGAGAAGAACTGACAGATGAAAAGCTTGAGCTCATTAATAGACTGATTTCTGATTATAAAAATGTATATGGAGATCAGTATATTGAGTTTTCTGTACTTTTGATAGATGATGATTTTAAAGGTAAATCATATCTTAACAGCAAAGACAGTTATGTAATGTTGAATGATAAACACTGGTTTTTTTTAGATAAAAATAAGTGAGGATAAAATGAGTGTTACAGTACCGGATAAAGATTGGACTCTGAGTTCATTATCTGAAACTTTTGATGATGGAACTCAAACATTACAAGGGCAACTAACAGCGGCACTAAATGCATTAGCTGAAAATCCTTCGAATCCACAGTTGCTGGCTGAATACCAAAGTAAATTATCTGAATATACATTATATAGGAACGCGCAATCTAATACTGTGAAAGTGATTAAGGATGTTGATGCTGCAATTATTCAAAACTTCAGATAATAGGGAGCATTCATGAATTACATTTATCCAGTCAATCAGGTTGATATTATCAAAGCCAGTGATTTTCAATCTCAAGAGATATCAAGCCTGGAAGACGTCGTGTCGGCTAAATATAGTGATATTAAGATGGATACAGATATTCAAGTATCACAAATAATGGAGATGGTAAGCAATCCAGAATCATTAAACCCAGAATCTTTGGCCAAGTTACAGACGACGCTCTCAAATTATTCAATAGGAGTATCATTAGCTGGCACGTTAGCAAGAAAAACAGTTTCGGCTGTTGAAACTTTATTAAAGTCTTAATTTATATGATTAGGTATAAAGGTTTTATTTTATTCTTGTTGCTGATGTTGATTGGATGTGAGCAACGTGAAGAGTTAATTTCTAATTTATCTCAAAGACAGGCAAATGAAATAATATCTGTGCTAGAACGCCATAATATTACTGCTAGAAAAGTTGATGGAGGTAAACAGGGGATCTCGGTACAAGTCGAAAAGGGGACATTTGCATCGGCAGTTGATTTGATGCGCATGTACGATTTGCCAAATCCGGAGAGAGTTGATATCTCACAAATGTTTCCTACAGATTCATTAGTGTCTTCTCCAAGAGCTGAAAAGGCCCGTTTATATAGTGCTATTGAGCAACGGCTGGAACAGTCTTTAGTTTCTATTGGTGGTGTTATTTCGGCAAAAATACATGTTAGCTATGATCTTGAAGAAAAAAATATATCTTCAAAACCGATGCATATATCAGTAATCGCTATATATGACTCACCGAAAGAGTCTGAACTATTAGTTAGTAATATTAAGCGATTTTTGAAAAACACCTTTTCTGATGTTAAGTATGAAAATATATCTGTCATATTAACTCCGAAAGAAGAATATGTTTATACAAATGTACAACCTGTTAAGGAAATTAAATCGGAATATTTAACAAATGAAGTAATATATGTATTTCTCGGGATGGCTGTACTAGTTGTCATTCTTTTAGTATGGGCATTCAAAACAGGGTGGTTCAAGAGAAACAAAATATGATAAGAATGGATGGAATTTATAAAAAATATCTTTCAATAATTTTTGATCCAGCGTTCTATATAAATAGAAATCGGTTGAATTTGCCTTCTGAACTGTTAGAAAATGGCGTAATCAGAAGTGAGATTAATAATCTCATAATTAATAAATATGATCTAAATTGCGATATTGAACCTTTAAGCGGGGTAACCGCTATGTTTGTTGCCAACTGGAATTTACTTCCAGCTGTTGCTTATTTTATCGGTAGTCAAGAGTCTCGGTTAATTAATCATAGTGAGATGGTTATTAGTTATTATGGGGGCAAAATCAGTAAGCAAGGGGAGGCCGCTATTCGAAGTGGTTTTTGGCATCTTATTGCGTGGAAGGAAAATATATCTGTTGGTATATATGAAAGAATAAACTTATTATTTAATCCAATTGCTTTGGAGGGAAATTATACGCCTGTAGAAAGAAATTTGTCCCGATTAAATGAAGGTATGCAATATGCAAAAAGGCACTTTACCGGTATCCAGACATCATGCCTATGATGGTGTTGTTATAAAGAGAATTGAAAAGGAATTATGTAAAACCATAAAAGATAGAGACACTGAGAGTAAGAAGAAAGCAATTTGTGTTATAAAGGATGCTACGAAAAAAGCTGAATCACTGCGTATAGATGCTGTATGCGATGGTTATCAAATTGGTATACAGACTGCTTTTGAGCATATTATTGACTATATTTGTGAATGGAAGTTAAAGCAAAATGAAAACAGAAGAAATATTGAGGACTATATAACTAGTTTGCTTTCAGAAAATTTACATGATGAGAGGATCATTAGCACTTTATTGGAGCAGTGGCTTAGTTCGTTGCGTAATACAG
Organism: Shigella sp. FC1544; assembly: GCF_001722145.1. Classification (NCBI taxonomy): domain Bacteria; kingdom Pseudomonadati; phylum Pseudomonadota; class Gammaproteobacteria; order Enterobacterales; family Enterobacteriaceae; genus Shigella; species Shigella sp. FC1544. Next base: position 14,650 of record NZ_MECT01000177.1, on the reverse strand, counting down.
TAACAGAATTAAAAGTGGTTTTGCCCAAGTGTAATTTAGCACTGAGGAAAAAGTTAGAACTTGATCTCCATAAATATCGCTCAGATGTCAAGATTATTTTAAAATATTCTGAAGGGAATAATTATATATTCTGTAGTGGTAATCAAGTAGTGGAGTTTAGTCCTCAGGATGTAATATCAGGTGTTAAAATAGAACTTGCGGAAAAATTAACAAAAAATGATAAAAAATATTTCAAAGAGTTAGCACATAAGAAACTGAGACAAATTGCAGAAGACTTGTTAAAAGAGAATCCTGTTAATGATTAATCAAATAAATGCAAGCAATGCTCTGCAGCAAAGATTAAATAGTGAAGAATTTGTTAATTTAAATGAGAGATTATCATCTTCGCAATCATTTGATGAGGATATAATCTATGAAATAATGCAATATTTCTCACAGAGTGAATTAAATTCCATAGATAATGATGAACTGCACAATAAGATTGAACAATTATTCAATTCACGTTTTCCTTATCTTACAGCTGCACAAAAAAGTTCACTTCTTAATAAACTCATAGATGAAAATCAATATGTCGATTTGCATGAGGGATTTTATGCATCATTGTCCATATATAACAATATTGATTTCTATATTAAGACTACAACCTTCGATTCATTAATTAGTGTCTTTGAAGCAGGGAGAGAGGCAGATGATTCGACATGGTAGTAATAAGTTGAAAATATTTATTTTAAGTATATTGCTATTAACACTGAGTGGGTGTGTTTTAAAGTCATCATCTAATTCTGAAAAAGAATGGCATATTGTTCCTGTAAGTAAGGATTATTTTTCTATTCCAAATGATTTATTATGGTCGTTTAATACAACCAATAAAAGTATAAATGTTTACTCTAAATGTATTAGTGGTAAGGCGGTTTATAGTTTTAATGCAGGTAAATTCATGGGCAACTTTAATGTTAAGGAAGTAGATGGGTGCTTCATGGATGCACAAAAGATAGCTATAGATAAACTATTTTCTATGCTGAAAGACGGGGTTGTTTTAAAAGGTAATAAGATAAATGATACCATCCTTATAGAGAAGGATGGGGAAGTTAAATTAAAATTAATTCGAGGGATATAATTGTATTGTGAGTAAATATAAAGGTCTAAATACAAGTAATATGTTTTACATTTACTCTAGTGGACATGAACCAGTTAACGTTGAGCTTGTAAAAGATAAAGAACGTAACATAATTGAGCTGGCTCCAGCATGGAAGGGTTTTTTTTTGTCCGAAATCAAAATATAAAATTCAGTGATAATGTGAACTATCATTATCGCTTTAACATTAATAGTTGTGCAAAATTTCTTGCTTTTTGGGACTATTTCAGTGGTGCTCTAGTAGAGCATAGCCATGCTGAAAAATGTATTCATTTCTATCATGAGAATGATCTTCGGGATAGTTGTAATACCGAATCGATGCTTGATAAGTTAATGTTAAGATTCATCTTTTCATCTGACCAGAATGTAAGTAATGCACTGGCTATGATACGAATGACTGAGTCATATCATTTGGTTCTTTATCTTCTGAGAACTATTGAGAAAGAAAAGGAGGTAAGAATAAAGAGTCTGACAGAGCATTATGGTGTGTCGGAGGCTTATTTTAGATCTTTATGTAGAAAAGCTTTAGGGGCAAAAGTCAAAGAACAACTGAACACTTGGCGGTTAGTAAATGGTTTATTAGATGTATTTTTGCACAATCAAACAATCACTTCTGCTGCCATGAATAATGGGTATGCATCAACATCCCATTTTTCAAATGAGATAAAAACACGACTAGGCTTTTCTGCAAGAGAATTATCGAATATTACTTTTTTAGTGAAAAAAATAAATGAAAAAATTTAATATTAAATCTTTGACTCTCTTGATTGTATTGTTACCATTGATAGTTAATGCTAATAATATTGACTCTCATTTATTAGAACAAAATGACATAGCGAAATATGTTGCTCAAAGTGATACGGTAGGATCTTTTTTTGAACGTTTTTCTGCGTTATTAAATTATCCTATTGTTGTTAGCAAACAAGCTGCAAAAAAGAGAATATCTGGGGAGTTTGATTTATCTAATCCAGAAGAAATGCTTGAAAAAATGACATTACTTGTGGGACTCATATGGTATAAAGATGGAAATGCATTATACATATATGACTCTGGAGAATTAATAAGCAAAGTTATTTTGCTGGAGAATATATCACTTAATTATCTTATTCAGTATCTGAAGGATGCTAACCTTTATGATCACAGATATCCTATAAGAGGAAACATTAGTGATAAAACATTCTATATATCTGGTCCTCCGGCATTGGTTGAACTGGTAGCTAATACAGCAACTTTGCTTGATAAGCAGGTTTCTTCTATTGGGACAGATAAAGTTAATTTTGGGGTTATAAAATTAAAAAATACATTTGTTAGTGACAGAACTTATAATATGAGAGGGGAGGATATTGTCATCCCAGGGGTGGCTACTGTTGTAGAACGTTTATTAAATAATGGTAAGGCTCTGAGTAACAGACAAGCCAAAAATGATCCGATGCCACCCTTTAATATTACACAGAAAGTATCTGAGGATAGTAATGACTTTTCATTTAGTTCAGTTACCAATAGTTCTATATTAGAGGATGTATCACTTATTGCATATCCAGAAACCAATTCTATATTAGTCAAAGGTAATGATCAGCAAATACAGATTATTCGCGATATTATCACTCAGTTAGATGTAGCCAAACGACATATAGAATTATCATTATGGATAATCGATATTGATAAATCTGAATTAAATAACCTTGGCGTTAATTGGCAAGGAACGGCTTCATTTGGTGATTCGTTTGGTGCATCATTTAATATGAGCTCATCAGCATCGATAAGCACTTTGGACGGCAATAAGTTTATTGCTTCAGTTATGGCATTAAATCAGAAAAAGAAAGCAAATGTAGTTTCAAGGCCGGTGATTTTGACACAAGAGAATATTCCGGCTATATTTGATAATAACAGGACTTTTTATGTGTCATTAGTTGGCGAGCGCAATTCTTCGTTGGAGCATGTTACGTATGGAACATTGATAAATGTTATACCTCGCTTTTCATCTCGGGGACAAATTGAGATGTCTTTAACGATAGAGGATGGAACAGGAAATAGTCAGTCAAATTACAATAATAATAATGAAAATACATCTGTCCTTCCAGAAGTTGGAAGGACCAAAATCAGTACAATAGCGAGAGTTCCACAAGGCAAAAGTTTGTTGATAGGTGGTTATACGCATGAAACGAACTCTAACGAAATAGTATCTATTCCTTTTCTCTCCTCTATTCCTGTAATCGGTAATGTGTTCAAGTATAAAACAAGTAATATCAGTAATATTGTAAGGGTTTTTCTGATTCAACCCCGTGAGATAAAGGAGTCAAGTTATTATAATACTGCAGAATATAAGAGCCTCATATCTGAAAGAGAAATACAAAAGACTACACAAATAATCCCATCTGAAACTACTTTGCTGGAAGACGAAAAATCATTGGTTTCATACTTAAATTACTAACTATAAAGTAGGTGATGTATGCTTGATGTTAAAAATACAGGAGTTTTTAGCTCTGCATTCATTGATAAGTTGAATGCAATGACAAATTCAGATGATGGAGATGAGACTGCTGATGCAGAGCTTGATTCTGGCTTGGCTAATAGCAAGTATATTGACTCATCTGATGAGATGGCTTCCGCTCTTTCGTCATTTATAAACAGAAGAGACCTTGAGAAACTGAAAGGAACAAATAGTGATAGTCAGGAACGTATTTTAGATGGGGAAGAAGATGAAATTAATCACAAGATTTTTGATTTAAAGAGAACTTTAAAAGATAACCTTCCTCTAGATCAGGATTTTATAGACAGACTAAAGAGATATTTTAAAGATCCAAGTGATCAAGTCTTAGCATTAAGGGAGCTTTTGAATGAAAAAGATCTTACTGCTGAACAAGTCGAATCATTAACTAAAATTATTAATGAGATAATATCAGGTAGTGAAAAAAGTGTTAATGCTGGAATAAATTCAGCTATACAGGCTAAATTATTTGGCAACAAAATGAAACTTGAACCACAGCTTTTGCGTGCATGTTATCGTGGTTTTATCATGGGGAACATATCAACAACAGATCAGTATATAGAATGGCTTGGTAATTTTGGTTTTAATCACAGACATACAATTGTGAATTTTGTAGAGCAGTCACTGATTGTAGACATGGATTCTGAGAAACCGAGCTGTAATGCTTATGAGTTTGGTTTTGTGTTATCTAAATTAATTGCAATTAAGATGATTAGAACTTCAGATGTAATTTTTATGAAGAAACTGGAATCCTCAAGCTTGCTAAAAGATGGCAGTTTAAGTGCAGAGCAGCTATTGCTAACTTTATTATATATTTTTCAATATCCAAGTGAAAGTGAGCAAATTCTTACTTCTGTTATAGACGTATCACGAGCCAGTCATGAGGATTCTGTAGTGTATCAAACATATCTATCTTCTGTTAATGAAAGTCCTCATGATATATTTAAAAGTGAAAGTGAAAGAGAAATTGCGATCAATATTCTACGAGAGCTTGTCACAAGTGCATACAAGAAAGAGCTTTCTAGATAACAGGAGATGAAAGTGATCCAGTCTTTTCTTAAGCAAGTAAGTACTAAGCCTGAATTAATTATATTAGTGCTTATGGTTATGATCATTGCTATGTTGATCATACCATTACCTACATACCTTGTTGATTTTTTAATAGGGCTTAATATTGTACTTGCTATTCTCGTTTTTATGGGATCATTTTATATTGAAAGAATATTGAGTTTTTCTACATTCCCTTCGGTTTTGTTGATAACGACATTATTTCGTCTCGCTTTATCAATAAGTACTAGTCGACTAATTTTAGTTGATGCGGATGCGGGTAAAATTATTACTACATTTGGCCAGTTTGTCATTGGTGATAGTCTGGCTGTAGGTTTTGTTATTTTTTCAATAGTAACTGTTGTGCAGTTCATTGTTATAACAAAAGGATCTGAAAGGGTTGCGGAGGTAGCTGCTCGCTTTTCTCTTGACGGTATGCCGGGGAAACAAATGAGCATTGATGCGGATTTAAAGGCTGGAATTATTGATGCCGCAGGAGCTAAAGAAAGACGCAGTATTCTGGAACGTGAGAGTCAATTGTATGGTTCATTTGATGGAGCAATGAAGTTCATTAAAGGTGATGCAATTGCTGGCATCATTATTATTTTTGTCAATTTAATAGGAGGTATTTCTGTTGGTATGAGTCAACATGGAATGTCTCTATCTGGTGCATTATCTACTTATACCATACTAACTATTGGTGACGGATTGGTCTCTCAGATTCCTGCTCTGTTAATTTCTATAAGTGCAGGATTTATCGTTACAAGAGTTAATGGTGATAGCGATAATATGGGACGTAACATAATGTCCCAGATATTTGGGAATCCTTTTGTTCTCATTGTTACATCAGCTCTTGCCTTGGCGATAGGGATGTTGCCAGGTTTTCCGTTTTTTGTTTTTTTCCTGATAGCAGTTACTTTGACGGCTTTATTCTATTATAAAAAGGTCGTAGAAAAAGAAAAAAGTCTGTCTGAGTCTGATTCTAGTGGCTATACTGGTACATTTGATATTGATAATAGCCATGACTCATCTTTGGCAATGATAGAAAATCTGGATGCTATTAGTTCAGAAACCGTTCCTTTAATTTTATTATTTGCCGAAAATAAGATAAGTGCAAATGATATGGAAGGTCTTATTGAAAGGATAAGAAGTCAGTTCTTTATTGATTATGGTGTCAGGCTTCCAACTATTTTATATAGAACAAGCAATGAGCTTAAGGTCGATGATATTGTTTTGTTAATAAATGAGGTGCGTGCCGATAGTTTTAATATATACTTTGACAAAGTGTGTATTACAGATGAAAATGGAGATATAGATGCTCTAGGTATTCCTGTTGTTTCAACTTCATATAATGAACGTGTTATTTCTTGGGTAGACGTTTCATATACAGAAAATCTAACTAATATTGATGCTAAAATTAAAAGTGCTCAAGATGAATTTTATCACCAGTTGTCACAAGCTTTATTAAACAACATAAATGAGATTTTTGGTATACAAGAAACAAAAAATATGTTGGATCAGTTTGAAAATCGGTATCCTGATCTATTAAAGGAAGTCTTCCGACATGTGACTATACAGAGAATTTCTGAGGTATTACAAAGATTGCTTGGAGAAAATATTTCTGTTCGCAATTTAAAACTTATTATGGAGTCTTTGGCGCTTTGGGCTCCCAGAGAAAAAGATGTCATAACATTAGTTGAACATGTCCGTGCATCACTTTCTAGGTATATTTGTAGTAAAATAGCTGTTTCTGGTGAGATTAAAGTTGTGATGCTTTCCGGATATATTGAGGATGCAATAAGAAAAGGGATAAGGCAAACCTCTGGTGGCTCTTTCTTGAATATGGATATAGAGGTTTCGGATGAGGTAATGGAAACTTTAGCACATGCTTTGAGAGAATTGAGAAATGCAAAAAAAAATTTCGTTCTTTTGGTATCAGTAGATATACGTAGGTTTGTTAAAAGACTTATAGATAACAGATTTAAGAGTATACTCGTTATATCGTATGCTGAGATTGATGAAGCATATACCATTAATGTATTAAAGACTATTTAGTGAGGTTTAAATATGAGTAACATTAATTTAGTTCAATTAGTTAGAGATAGTCTTTTCACGATTGGTTGTCCTCCATCAATTATTACAGATTTAGACAGCCATTCAGCGATTACCATTTCTTTGGATAGTATGCCTGCTATTAATATAGCTCTTGTCAATGAGCAGGTTATGTTATGGGCTAATTTCGATGCACCAAGTGATGTAAAACTTCAGTCATCTGCTTATAACATATTAAATTTAATGTTAATGAACTTTAGTTATAGCATTAATGAGCTGGTAGAGCTTCATCGTTCTGATGAGTACTTACAGTTAAGAGTTGTTATTAAAGATGACTACGTTCACGATGGGATTGTTTTTGCAGAGATTCTGCATGAGTTTTATCAGAGGATGGAAATCTTAAATGAGGTCTTATAATCAATGAGCTATATAAAATTGCTCACTCAATTATCTTTTCCTAATAGAATCTCGGGGCCAATCTTGGAAACAAGTCTTAGCGATGTTTCGATTGGTGAGATTTGTAACATTCAGGCTGGAATTGAAAGTAATGAAATTATTGCAAGAGCTCAGGTTGTAGGATTTCATGATGAAAAAACAATATTAAGCTTGATTGGAAATTCTCGTGGACTTTCACGGCAAACGTTGATTAAGCCCACTGCCCAGTTTCTTCATACGCAAGTCGGCCGTGGATTATTGGGAGCAGTAGTCAATCCTTTAGGGGAGGTTACTGATAAGTTTGCTGTTACGGATAACAGTGAAATTCTTTATCGACCTGTAGATAATGCTCCTCCGCTATATAGTGAAAGGGCTGCAATTGAGAAGCCTTTTTTAACAGGTGTTAAGGTTATTGATTCTTTACTCACGTGTGGTGAAGGACAGCGAATGGGGATTTTTGCGTCAGCTGGTTGTGGCAAAACTTTTCTCATGAATATGCTCATTGAACATAGTGGTGCTGATATATATGTTATTGGGTTAATTGGTGAGCGAGGTCGAGAGGTTACAGAAACGGTTGATTATTTGAAAAACTCTGAGAAAAAAAGCAGGTGTGTTTTAGTATATGCAACTTCGGATTACTCTTCGGTTGATCGTTGTAATGCTGCATATATAGCCACTGCTATAGCCGAATTTTTTAGGACTGAAGGACATAAAGTAGCGCTTTTTATTGATTCATTAACAAGGTATGCCAGAGCATTACGTGATGTGGCCTTAGCCGCTGGAGAATCACCTGCCAGAAGAGGCTATCCGGTTTCGGTTTTTGATAGCTTACCCAGACTTCTTGAAAGGCCAGGAAAGTTAAAGGCAGGTGGCTCTATTACTGCATTTTACACTGTTCTTTTGGAGGATGATGATTTTGCTGATCCATTAGCTGAAGAGGTAAGATCCATTTTAGATGGACATATATATTTGAGCAGAAATCTAGCCCAAAAAGGACAATTTCCTGCAATTGATTCCTTAAAAAGTATAAGCAGGGTATTTACACAGGTTGTTGATGAAAAACATCGTATTATGGCCGCTGCATTTCGGGAGCTACTTTCTGAAATAGAAGAGCTAAGGACAATTATTGACTTTGGTGAATACAAACCGGGGGAGAATGCCTCTCAGGATAAAATCTACAACAAAATATCTGTTGTTGAGAGTTTTCTGAAGCAAGATTATCGACTCGGTTTTACTTATGAGCAGACAATGGAGCTTATTGGTGAAACAATTAGATAAGGTTTTAAAAATCAAAGATAAATATCAACGGTCTGTTAAATTAATTGAAGCACACATATTAACACTAAAAAAAAAACTCTTTGTATCGAGATGTGGAGGCATTAGATAAAAGGATTATATACTTCCTGCAACTGGAGAATGACTTGGAACCTGTAGGCGCTCAGAGTGTTAGTCAGCTTTTCAATACAAGACGTAAGATCGCTATAGTAAAAAAGCATATTATCCAATATCAGTCTGAACGAATTCTTCTAAAGGGAAGAATTGAAGAAATTCAAAAAGATATTGATGAGGCAAATGCTTCTAAAAGAAAACTGCTTCATAAAGAGAGTAAAATATGTAAACGGATTGGCTTGATTAAAAGAAATAACTTTGCCAAACAGTTGATACTTGATGAGTTATCACAAGAGGATATGAAGTATGGCATTAGATAATATAAACCTAAATTTTAGTAGTGACAAACAGATAGAAAAATGTGAGAAACTATCTTCAATAGATAATATTGATAGTCTCGTTTTGAAGAAGAAGAGGAAGGTTGAAATTCCTGAGTACTCTTTAATTGCATCTAACTATTTTACTATTGATAAGCACTTTGAACATAAGCATGATAAAGGAGAAATTTATAGTGGCATTAAAAATGCGTTCGAACTTAGAAACGAACGAGCGACATATTCTGATATTCCAGAATCAATGGCCATTAAAGAAAATATTTTGATACCAGATCAAGATATCAAAGCAAGGGAAAAAATAAATATCGGCGATATGAGGGGGATCTTTTCATATAATAAGAGTGGAAATGCAGACAAGAACTTCGAAAGAAGTCATACTTCTTCTGTAAACCCTGATAATCTGCTAGAATCTGATAATAGAAATGGTCAAATTGGTTTAAAAAATCATAGCTTGTCTATTGATAAGAATATTGCTGACATCATTTCTTTACTAAATGGAAGTGTTGCTAAATCATTTGAGCTGCCTGTAATGAATAAAAATACTGCAGACATAACCCCATCCATGTCATTGCAAGAAAAATCAATAGTTGAAAATGATAAAAATGTTTTTCAAAAAAATAGTGAAATGACTTACCACTTTAAACAGTGGGGGGCTGGACATTCTGTTAGTATTTCAGTGGAGTCTGGTTCTTTTGTTCTAAAACCGTCAGATCAATTTGTAGGAAATAAACTTGACTTAATTTTGAAACAAGATGCTGAGGGTAATTACAGATTTGATAGCAATCAACATAATAAGGGGAATAAAAATAATAGTACAGGATATAATGAACAGAGTGAAGAAGAATGCTAAGAATTAAACATTTTGACGCTAACGAAAAACTACAGATTTTATATGCAAAGCAACTCTGCGAGCGTTTTTCGATTCAGACATTCAAAAATAAATTTACAGGCAGTGAAAGTTTAGTCACTCTTACTTCCGTGTGTGGGGATTGGGTAATTCGTATTGATACATTATCTTTTTTGAAAAAAAAATACGAGGTATTTTCAGGATTTTCTACACAAGAATCTTTACTGCATTTATCAAAATGTGTCTTTATAGAGTCGTCATCTGTATTTTCGATTCCAGAACTGTCTGATAAGATTACTTTCCGGATCACGAATGAAATCCAGTATGCAACTACTGGGAGTCATTTATGCTGTTTTTCCTCTTCTTTAGGTATTATTTATTTTGACAAGATGCCGGTATTACGTAATCAAGTTTCTCTTGACTTATTGCATCATCTTTTAGAGTTTTGCTTAGGTTCATCTAATGTAAGGCTGGCTACTTTAAAAAGAATTCGTACTGGTGATATAATCATAGTTCAGAAACTTTATAATTTATTATTGTGTAATCAAGTTATTATTGGGGATTATATTGTGAATGATAATAATGAGGCAAAAATTAATCTGTCAGAAAGTAATGGTGAGTCAGATCACACAGAAGTTTCTTTGGCATTATTCAATTATGATGATATCAATGTAAAAGTGGACTTTATCCTTTTAGAAAAAAAGATGACAATCAATGAACTAAAAATGTATGTAGAAAACGAATTATTCAAGTTTCCCGATGACATAGTTAAACATGTAAATATTAAAGTAAATGGTTCTTTGGTTGGGCATGGGGAACTTGTTTCTATTGAGGATGGTTATGGTATCGAGATTAGTTCTTGGATGGTAAAGGAGTAATCTCATGCTGAGTGATATGTCCCTCATCGCTACACTTTCTTTTTTTACGCTATTACCATTTTTAGTTGCTGCTGGTACTTGTTATATAAAGTTTTCTATTGTTTTTGTAATGGTACGAAATGCACTTGGTTTGCAGCAGGTTCCATCAAATATGACTCTCAATGGTATTGCATTGATTATGGCTTTGTTCGTGATGAAACCCATTATTGAAGCTGGTTATGAAAATTATCTAAATGGCCCGCAAAAATTTGATACAATATCAGATATTGTCCGTTTTTCTGATTCTGGCTTGATTGAATACAAGCAATACTTGAAAAAGCATACAGATCTTGAGTTGGCACGTTTTTTCCAAAGGTCTGAAGAAGAAAATGCAGATTTAAAGAGTGCAGAGAATAATGATTATTCATTGTTTTCCCTCTTGCCTGCATATGCGCTAAGTGAAATTAAAGATGCGTTCAAAATAGGTTTTTATTTATATTTGCCATTTATTGTTGTTGATCTTGTTATTTCAAGCATTTTACTTGCACTTGGTATGATGATGATGAGTCCAATCACAATATCAGTACCAATAAAACTTGTATTATTTGTTGCGCTTGATGGGTGGGGGATCCTGTCTAAGGCCTTGATTGAACAATATATCAATATTCCTGCTTAGATGATGGAGGTAATGTGTCTGATATAGTTTATATGGGTAATAAGGCTCTTTATTTAATCCTTATCTTTTCCTTATGGCCAGTAGGTATAGCTACGGTTATTGGATTAACTATTGGTTTATTACAGACAGTGACTCAACTTCAAGAGCAGACACTTCCTTTTGGTATAAAGCTTATAGGTGTCTCAATATCTTTGCTACTTCTTTCTGGATGGTATGGTGAGGTTTTATTGTCTTTTTGTCATGAAATAATGTTTTTAATTAAGAGTGGGGTTTGATGGACATTTCAAGCTGGTTCGAAAGTATTCATGTGTTTTTAATACTCCTGAACGGCGTTTTTTTTAGATTGGCTCCATTATTTTTCTTTCTTCCATTTTTAAATAACGGTATAATTTCTCCATCTATTAGAATACCTGTGATTTTTCTTGTTGCATCAGGATTAATTACTTCTGGTAAGGTAGACATAGGTTCTTCTGTTTTTGAACATGTTTATTTCCTTATGTTCAAGGAAATAATTGTTGGTCTCCTTCTCTCTTTTTGCTTGTCTCTTCCCTTTTGGATATTTCATGCTGTTGGTAGCATTATTGACAACCAGCGTGGGGCAACGCTTAGTAGTTCAATTGATCCTGCCAATGGTGTTGATACGTCTGAGTTGGCAAAATTTTTCAATCTTTTTTCTGCAGTTGTATTTCTATACAGTGGTGGAATGGTCTTTATTTTAGAATCCATACAATTGTCTTATAATATATGCCCGTTATTTTCTCAATGTTCTTTCCGTGTCTCAAATATATTAACATTTCTGACTTTATTGGCAAGTCAGGCTGTTATTTTAGCCAGTCCTGTTATGATAGTATTGTTACTATCAGAAGTATTACTTGGTGTATTATCGAGATTTGCTCCGCAGATGAATGCTTTTTCCGTATCATTAACTATTAAAAGTTTACTTGCAATATTTATTATTTTCATCTGTTCTTCTACTATTTACTTTTCTAAAGTTCAATTTTTCCTCGGTGAACATAAATTTTTCACAAATCTATTTGTTAGATAAAATATTATGGCAAATAAAACAGAAAAGCCGACACCTAAAAAACTAAAGGATGCCGCAAAAAAAGGACAGTCATTTAAATTTAAGGATTTAACGACAGTTGTTATTATTCTGGTAGGGACATTTACTATAATATCATTCTTTTCCTTAAGTGATGTAATGCTCTTATACAGATATGTAATAATTAATGACTTCGAAATTAATGAGGGTAAATACTTTTTTGCAGTGGTTATTGTCTTTTTTAAGATAATTGGCTTCCCACTTTTTTTTCTGTGTTCTTTCGGCTGTGTTGCCAACATTGGTTCAAACAAAGTTTGTTCTTGCGACTAAAGCTATCAAGATTGATTTTTCAGTATTAAACCCTGTTAAAGGGTTAAAAAAAATATTTAGTATAAAGACAATAAAAGAATTTTTCAAAAGCATTCTGCTTCTTATTATTCTAGCATTAACAACCTATTTCTTTTGGATTAATGACCGAAAAATAATTTTTTCTCAGGTGTTTTCTAGTGTTGATGGCTTATATCTTATTTGGGGGGGGCTGTTTAAGGATATAATATTATTTTTCTTAGCATTTTCTATTTTTGTTATTATTCTTGACTTTGTGATTGAGTTCATTTTATACATGAAAGATATGATGATGGATAAACAGGAGATAAAAAGAGAATATATAGAGCAAGAGGGACACTTTGAGACAAAGTCGAGAAGGCGTGAGTTGCATATCGAGATTCTTTCAGAGCAGACTAAATCTGATATACGTAATTCAAAATTAGTGGTAATGAACCCGACTCATATTGCAATTGGTATTTATTTCAATCCAGAAATAGCGCCTGCACCTTTTATTTCTCTCATTGAAACTAACCAGTGTGCCTTGGCTGTCAGAAAATATGCAAATGAAGTTGGTATACCAACTGTGCGTGATGTGAAATTAGCTAGAAAACTATATAAAACACATACAAAATATAGTTTTGTTGATTTTGAACACTTGGATGAAGTCCTACGTCTTATTGTTTGGCTTGAGCAGGTTGAAAACACTCATTAATAAGTAAAGGAGATGTGTTATATGGGAGTTAATTTCTGTAATAAAATAGGTATTGATCAGTCTGAATTTGAAATAGAATCTTCCATCATTAACTCCATTGCTAATGAGGTATTGAACCCAATATCTTTCCTTAGCAACAAGGATATAATAAATGTTTTACTCAGAAAGATTTCATCTGAATGTGACCTGGTTAGAAAAGACATTTATCGTTGTGCTCTTGAGTTGGTCGTTGAAAAAACACCTGATGATTTATAATCATTCATAATAACTCTTTTGCTGATATAAATATTTTTGTTGAAGATATTTATGTAGTCACAGGATCAATTGTAGAAAATTGTTATGTTTTTGTTAGGAACTGAACTAAATAATATATGATAAGACAGCAAAAACGACTGACCATAATCCTTCTTTTATTAGGAGTTGATAAGAGAGACTATTCATCCTGTAATGTTAAAACTCTGTTATATAGTATTCGCGATTATGCAAAGTCTGTAAATGATAATGAGATACTAACCGAGAGTAATCGTTTATTATCTCATTGCATTTCAGATAGTAACGGAGCTTTCTTTAAAAGTAGTAAATACGTTCCCCTTAAGTACTTACGTAAAAGGAGAATAGCACGAAAGATACCAAATGATTAGCACTTTGCTAGTAAGCTTGCTGGTAAACTATATTGACCGTTGGGTTTGTTTTGAGACTGTAATTTAAATTGTGTAATTGCCTGTTTTTGATATGTTTACTCCAACAACGGAGACAGGTAAATTATGGACGAAAAGAAGCTTAAAGCCCTTGCGGCTGAACTGGCTAAAGGCCTCAAAACTGAGGCCGACCTCAATCAGTTTTCCCGTATGCTGACGAAATATCCCGGCTCTTAAAACGATAGTGGCTCAGGCTTTCATTTTTCAGCGTTCCCCAGAAGATTTCCATCGGAGCGTTGTCGTAACAGTTACCTTTACGCGACATTGATGTTTTCAGACCAGACTGCTCCTGTATGACCCGGTAATCGTATGCGCAGTACTGTGAACCTCGATCGGTGTGGTGGATTAGCCCGGCAGGTGGGCGCTGGCTCCTGAGCGCCATAAACAGGGCTTTACCCGTCAACTCTTTCGTCATGCACTCTCCCATGGCGTAACCGACAATTTCGCACGTATAAACATCTTTGACGCCGGCGAGATACAGCCATCCTTCCCGGGTGGCAACATACGTTATATCTGCGACCCAGACCTGATTAGGTGCTGTGGGCGTAAAGTTCTGATTCAGCAGATTCGGCGTAACCGGCAGATTGTGGTCAGAGTTTGTGGTCGCCCT
>NZ_MECT01000176.1:0-3585 GCF_001722145.1 Shigella sp. FC1544 | reverse complement strand
GTTACTGGCCGAATCAACTGAGTTTCTCAGAATCATGCGGAATGGTGATGAGAATGCTGATGACATTGCAGGGCGCTTCACCGGGACGTATACCGGAGCTGATGCGCGATCTTGCAAGTATGGGACAACTTGTGAAATTACCGACGAGAAGGGGAAGGGCCTTCCCGAGAGTGGTAAAGGAGAGGCCCTGGAAATACCCCACAGCCCCGAAAAAGAGCCAGTCAGTTGCTTAACTGACTGGCATTACTTCCTGGGAGAGATTTTTTCTTATTATTCCTCCCCATCTGGTGTTACCCTCCTGCCCATTAACCCATTCAACAGAACTGTGACGCGCCATGGCAAATATCGCTTTGCCGATAGAGCTATGACCGCCAGAAACATGCTTATGAGTATAAAAGAGCAAACGTTAATGACGCCTTACCTACAGTTTGACCGCAACCAGTGGGCAGCTCAGCGTGATTCCGTACCTATGACGTTATCGGAAGATGAGATCGCCCGTCTCAAAGGTATTAATGAAGATCTCTCGTTAGAAGAAGTTGCCGAGATCTATTTACCTCTGTCACGTTTGCTGAACTTCTATATAAGCTCGAATCTGCGCCGTCAGGCAGTTCTGGAACAGTTTCTTGGTACCAACGGGCAACGCATTCCTTACATTATCAGTATTGCTGGTAGTGTCGCGGTGGGGAAAAGTACAACCGCCCGTGTATTGCAGGCGCTATTAAGCCGTTGGCCGGAACATCGTCGTGTTGAACTGATCACTACAGATGGCTTCCTTCACCCTAATCAGGTTCTGAAAGAACGTGGTCTGATGAAGAAGAAAGGCTTCCCGGAATCGTATGATATGCATCGCCTGGTGAAGTTTGTTTCCGATCTCAAGTCCGGCGTGCCAAACGTTACAGCCCCTGTTTACTCGCATCTTATTTATGATGTGATCCCGGATGGAGATAAAACTGTTGTTCAGCCTGATATTTTAATTCTTGAAGGGTTAAATGTCTTACAGAGCGGAATGGATTATCCACACGATCCACATCATGTATTTGTTTCTGATTTTGTTGATTTTTCGATATATGTTGATGCACCGGAAGACTTACTTCAGACGTGGTATATCAACCGTTTCCTGAAATTCCGCGAAGGGGCTTTTACCGACCCGGATTCCTATTTTCATAACTACGCGAAATTAACTAAAGAAGAAGCGATTAAGACTGCCATGACATTGTGGAAAGAGATCAACTGGCTGAACTTAAAGCAAAATATTCTACCTACTCGTGAGCGCGCCAGTTTAATCCTGACGAAAAGTGCTAATCATGCGGTAGAAGAGGTCAGACTACGCAAATAATTTGCAGGGGAGCGAATACTCCCCTTTCTTATTTTTCTGCACTACGCAGGGATATTTCACCGCCCATCCAGGGTTTTATTATTCCATCCTGCTCAAGTAATAAAGCCCCCTGTTTGTCTATTCCGCGTGAAATGCCAAATATTTCTTTATCACCAATGATAAGTTTCACTGGGCGATTAATAAAATTATCCAGCTTTTCCCAGCGCGACAGATAAGGTGCCAATCCTTCTTGTTCGAAGAGTTCCAACGCAGCACGTAATTCACGTATTAGCATGGCCGCCAACGTATTACGATCGAGATTGATCCCCGCTTCCTGCAGCGTGATCCACCCCTGATTAACGACACTCTCTTCAACACGGCGCATTGCCATGTTGATCCCGGCTCCAATGACTATTTGCGCCGCATCGCCAGTTTTGCCAGTCAGCTCCACAAGAATGCCTGCCAGCTTGCGATCCTGCAGATAGAGGTCATTAGGCCATTTGACACGAACTTTATCTGCTCCCAGCTTGCGTAATACTTCCGCCATCACGATACCGATAACCAGACTTAAACCAATCGCCGCCGCCGGGCCTTGTTCCAGACGCCAGAACATCGACAAATATAAGTTTGCGCCAAAAGGCGAAAACCATTTCCGCCCCCGGCGACCACGGCCAGCCTGCTGGTATTCTGCAACACAGGCATCGCCCGATTTAAGCTCTCCGATACGATCAAGAAGGTACTGATTCGTGGAGTCAATAACTGGCAGCACGGCTACACTACCGCCATCCAGCTGACCCAATATCTGTTCAGCATTAAGTAACTGGATGGGCTCAGGCAGGCTGTATCCTTTACCCGGAACGGTAAAGACATCAACGCCCCAGTCACGCAGTGTCTGAATGTGTTTATTAATAGCCGCCCGGCTCATTCCCAGCGTTTCACCCAACTGCTCGCCAGAGTGAAATTCACCGTTCGCTAACAGGGCAATCAATTTCAGTGGCACGGTGTTATCCTTCATGAAATTGTCTCCACTGCGCTCACTTCACCTGATGCACCAATAAAGCGGACTTCAGGCTCAAGCCAGACATTAAATTTTTCACCCACTTTTTGTCTTACATGGTGTGCCAGTTGCACCACATCTTCGCTTTTTGCATTGTCTTCATTAATGAGAACTAACGCCTGTTGACGGTGCACCGCAGCCCCACCCATTTGCATCCCTTTTAGCTGGCACTGATCAATAAGCCAACCTGCTGCCAGTTTTACTGAACCACCCGCCTGGGGGTAATTTGGTGCTGTTGGAAATTGCGCCAGTAATGCTTTAGCCGTTTCGGCAGATACAACAGGGTTTTTGAAGAAACTACCGGCATTGCCATTCACTTTTGGATCAGGGAGTTTGGTGGTGCGCATATGACACACCGCATTAAATACTTGCTGTGGCGTTACTGTTGTAGGATCCAGACGAGTTAAGTCACCATACGTTAGTACAGGTTGCCACTCTTTTAGCAGACGCAGACCTACGGCTACAATGGCGAAGCGATCCTGGTATTCATGTTTAAAAATACTGTCGCGATAGCCAAAACGGCACTCTTTGGCAGTTAAGCGCACTTGCTTGCCTGTCGCCAGTTCAACACAATCAACATAAGCGCAAACTCGCTGTAATTCTACGCCATAAGCACCAATATTCTGGATAGGTGATGAGCCGACACAACCAGGAATTAATGCCAGATTTTCCAGACCAGGCATACCTTCCTGCAAAGTGTATTTTACCAAGCGATGCCAGTTTTCTCCGGCTCCTACATGTAAATACCACGCATCAGGTTCATCATGAATTTCGATACCTTTGATCCGGTTGATGATCACCGTGCCGCGATAGTCTTCCAGAAAAAGTACATTACTTCCTTCACCCAGAATAAGAACGGGTTGTCCTTCTGCGGTTGCATACTGCCAGGCATTGAGTAATTGTTGTTCGTCTTCGGCACATACAATGTGCTGAGCATTATGATCAATGCCAAATGTGTTCCAGGGTTTTAAGGAGTGGTTCATAGCTGCTTTCCTGATGCAAAAACGAGGCTAGTTTACCGTATCTGTGGGGGGATGGCTTGTAGTTATGACGACAGGGAGAGTTTGTAGAAACGCAAAAAGGCCCAGTCTTCCGACCGGGCCTTCTGCTTAATTTGATGCCTGGCAGTTCCCTACTCTCGCATGGGGAGACCCCACACTACCATCGGCGCTACGGCGTTTCACTTCTGAGTTCGGCATGGGGTCAGGTGGGA
>NZ_MECT01000175.1:0-3619 GCF_001722145.1 Shigella sp. FC1544 | reverse complement strand
GACATCAAGAGCGCGGTAGCCTTTTTTAATATTTCATTCTCCATTTCAATGCGTTGTAGCTTTTTCCTCAGCTTACGTATTTCGATTTGTTCTGGTGTTATCGGAGAGGCTTTTGGTGTTTTGCCCTGACGCTCATCACGCAGTTGTTTGACCCATCTTGTCATTGTGGAAAGGCCAACATCCATAGCTTTGGCGGCATCTGCCACCGTGTATTTCTGGTCAACAACCAGTTGAGCGGATTCGCGTTTAAACTCTGCGCTAAAATTTCTTTTTTTCATTGGAGCACCTGTGTTGTTCTGAGGTGAGCATATCACCTCTGTTCAGGTGGCCAAATTCAGTGTGCCACTTCACAGCCAGCTTAATCAGAACCAGCTTACGCAATGGATTACCCACTTTAATTTCCATTGCTTTTGCCATTAGTTTCATGCTCATATATAGAAACCTCGTCTGGTGCCGAACCTTCCTCCGGATATAATCTGTGATTCCCCAATCAACAGAACCAGAGGAGGTTCGGCATAAACATCAATGCACAACGACAGAATCGTCGGACGACCCACCACCGCTGAAATGTGCTTTCCGGTAAACGGCCTGAACTGCGTCATCATGCGCATCAATTGCCGTACTCAACGCTTCCTGCGCCGCCAGTAATGCACGGCGTTCCAGGGTATCGAAGATACAGAGTCGGTGACGCAGCTCACGCGGAAGAATTGCCAGAACCGCAGGGATCAGTTTCTGAATTTTTTCCCTTTGCGCTTTCGTTTCACCTTTCAACCAACGGTGATAGATATTCTGCTGATTGTTCCAGTCCTTGCCTGGTACCAGAGGCAATTCGCCGCCCCCCTGCCGCAGATATTCTTCAGTAATTGCGTTAGCGACCCACGCCTGCCCTTTTTCGGCTGCCAGGGCTAACAGCACTGATTCGATGTGCTCATGCCTGATTTTCATGAATCACCTTCCCAGGTCGTTTTGCCTTACGATATTCGTCATAAACTTTGGGGTCGTACTGAAGTTCCCCGCCAGATGCCTCTTGCAGGCGCATCGCGCGACCTTCAGGAACCAGTTCCCCCCATGCAGCAATGCTTGCCAGCCTAACTCCTGCGGCATTGGCAATGCTTTGTTTTGCTGCCAAAAAACGCTATAGCATCAATTTTCAACATATCGAGCTCCTTAGATTTTCCTAAGGAAACTAGCTCGTAGAGAAACCTAAGTCAAGAAAAATTAGAATTCCCTAATATGAAAAACGAAACCTTCGGTGCTCGCCTCTTACATAGGCGTAAAAAATTAAAACTGTCTCAGGCCGCATTAGGTAAGCTGGTCAAAGTGGCTCACGTAACAATTTCTCAATGGGAAAGAGATGAAACACAGCCGGCGGGGAAAAGATTATTCGCACTGAGCCAAGCGCTTCAGTGCTCACCGACTTGGCTTCTTTTTGGGGATGAAGATAAACAACCAGGCGAACCGATCCCGGATAATCAGCCAGCCATTCTGACAGAAGATCAAAAAGAGTTACTTCAACTGTTCGACGCACTGCCTGAGTCAGAGCAAAAGGCCCTGTTGTCAGAGATGCGTGCTCGAGTTGAAAATTTCAACAAACTTTTTGAAGAACTACTCAAAGCTCGCAAAAGAAGCGCAAACAAATAATCCCCTTTTTTCTCCACACCCTGTAATAAAAAGCACAAACTTTCAAACACTTGTGTTTTTTACATCAAAAAAACTTAGGTTTTTCTACATAAAATCTTAACCCAACACCTTAGGTTATTCTAAATTTCATTCATCAAGACACCGCACGGTGTTCTCAGCAAACAGTTCCGCTACCCCGGCGTTAAGGGGAAATGAGGTCAGCATGGATACTATCGATCTTGGCAACAACGAATCCCTAGTGTGTGGCGTGTTTCCCAATCAGGACGGCACATTCACCGCCATGACGTATACCAAAAGCAAAACGTTTAAAACCGAAGCTGGCGCACGTCGCTGGCTTGCCAAAAATACCAGCTAATCCATTTATTGGATTAATTCAATATTCTCGCTGTAGAGGTATAGCCGAGGCCACCAAAGCCCGGAGGTGGTGAAATAAAACCGGGCACAACACGAAGGCGCATTTCCGGTATTCATAAAGAGTCGGTCTTGTCTGTGAAATTTAAATGGTGGGAGTGCGCTTCCGGTTGTAAATAACGACATTGCTGTGTGAAGTACCAGTTGGCGGCATCGGTTTAATTGCTGGCTGATGTCCGCCCTTTTTAAAGTGAATTTTGTGATGCGGTGAATGCGGCTAAGCGCACGCGGCACAGTTAAAAGTCATGTTAGTCCTTATTGGTTTGGGTGGGAAAGCCGACTGTAATTGTTAACTGGTTAACGTCACCTGGAGGCACTAGGCACCGCATCACAAAATTCACTTCGGTGATGAAAGGAAAGAGAAAATGTTGAATGTAGCTATTGAAAACCAGAACGGGTGGAATTATAATGGACCTGCACCTCATAAAACGGGCGCCGGGATTAGCACCCCGAAAGTTACTCGAGCGCATAACCGCGCTGAAGCGGTTTTTTTTATGCGTAATGCACAGCCACATTCAAATTATGGTGAGGCGTGCGGGGCAGCCGCAAGGCTGGCCGGGTTCTCGAGTGACCGGTAGTGCTAACCCTGTGCGTCTCACCACCCATGAGATTAGCACCTCTGCTGGTGAGTTAATTAACTTATCACTTGAGGATGTCATTATGGCTACTACCCTTTCTCACCCTGACGTAACCATCGAAAATGGTCGCGCCGTCACTACTTCTATTTCGATTGCTGAGTTTTTTGGCAAGCAGCATCACCATGTTGTTCAAAAAATAGAATCCCTCGAATGTTCTGAACTATTTTTAACCAGCAACTTTTCGCGGGTTAAATTCGAACACCGCGGCAATTCTTATAACGCCTACCAAATCACCAAAAACGGCTTCGTTTTCCTGGTGATGGGCTTCACGGGCAAAAAAGCCGCCACATTCAAGGAAGCCTACATTGCTGAGTTCGACCGCATGGAGGCCGAACTGCGCCAGAATAACACCCCACCTGCTGACAAGATGATTCCGGGTGATGGTCGCACTCTGGTTGTTCACTTCGACAAATTCGGCAATGTCGAATTCACCGAAACCGTTCCTGATGGCGCACTGGTCTGTACCCTGGAGACTTTCCGGTTTTATCTGGAAAAACAGGGCTGGACTCTTGTAAACCGGGGCGCAATTAAAAACATGACCGTAGAGCAGTTGCTTTCCTTAAAATAAAAATGGAGCTATGGATATGAACCCCATGCTTGATTATTGTTTTACACCTGCCCTCAGGCTGAGGTAGCCTGAGTTTAACGGACACTCCTTCCTGAAATAGAATGGCATCAGAAGGAGCTAATAATGAGCAGAAAAAACCAACGTTACTCTAAAGAGTTCAAAGCCGAAGCTGTCAGAACGGTTCTTGAAAATCAACTTTCGATCAGTGAAGGCGCTTCCCGATTATCCCTTCCTGAAGGCACTTTAGGACAATGGGTTACCGCCGCCAGAAAAGGGCTCGGTACTCCTGGTTCCCGCACGGTGGCTGAACTGGAATCTGAAATTCTGCAACTGCGTAAGGCGTTAAATGAAGCTCGCCTTG
>NZ_MECT01000174.1:0-3672 GCF_001722145.1 Shigella sp. FC1544 | reverse complement strand
CACTGCCCGGTTGTATGCGCGAGGTTACCGACTGCGGCCTGAGTTTTTTAAGTGACGTAAAACCGTGTTGAGGCCAACGCCCATAATGCGTGCACTGGCACGACATCCGACGCCATTCATGGCCATATCAATGATTTTCTGGTGCGTACCGGGCTGAGAGGCGGTGTAAGTGAACTGTAGTTGCCATGTTTTACGGCAATGAGAGCAGAGATAGCGCTGATGTCCGGCAGTGCTTTTGCCGTTACGCACCACGCCTTCAGTAGCGGTGCAGGAAGGACATCTGATGGAAATGGAAGCCACGCAAGCACCTTAAAATCACCATCATACACTAAATCAGTAAGTTGGCAGCATTACCGAAATAATTTTATATTTAGTGTGTTGTTTTTTATCAGAATAAATAACGTCTTCTGATGCGTTTAAAACGTCAGAAAGATAAAAATATCATGTGAATAAAAAAAGAACAAGTAGAGCATTAACATTATCTTAAATAATAAATAGAGGCAAAAAGATTATTTTCTTTTTGCGTTTCCTTTCAAATGAAAACGATCGTCGTCTAAAATCAGCAGTACCCCCGACAAACTCAGGGATTTTGTGTATAATTGCGGCCTTTTTCGGCAATCTGCCGTTTTTTGGCGCTTTTGCCCTGCTGACTTTTGAGGAAATCCACATGTCATTACCACACTGCCCAAAATGCAACTCCGAATACACTTACGAAGATAACGGCATGTACATCTGCCCGGAATGTGCCTACGAATGGAACGACGCAGAACCTGCACAGGAAAGCGACGAGCTGATCGTTAAAGATGCTAACGGCAATCTGCTGGCTGACGGCGACAGCGTTACCATCATTAAAGATCTGAAGGTGAAAGGTAGCTCTTCGATGCTGAAAATTGGCACCAAAGTGAAAAACATCCGCCTGGTTGAAGGCGACCATAACATCGATTGCAAAATCGACGGTTTTGGTCCGATGAAACTGAAATCTGAGTTTGTGAAAAAGAACTGATTGTATTGTGATCGGTAAGCCGGATAAGGCGCTCGCGCCACATCCGGCAACGATGCCGACTGCCTGATGCGACGCTGACCGCGCCTTATCAGGCTTCCCTCTCATCTGTATAAATTTCGAACTACACTTAACTGGCTTCTCTTAACTGAGGTCACCATCATGCCGTTAAGTCCCTACCTCTCTTTTGCCGGTAACTGTTCCGACGCGATTGCCTATTATCAACGTACGTTGGGCGCGGAACTGCTCTATAAAATCAGCTTCGGCGAAATGCCAAAATCAGCGCAGGACAGCGCCGAGAACTGCCCTTCCGGAATGCAATTTCCCGATACCGCCATCGCCCACGCCAACGTGCGCATTGCCGGAAGCTACATCATGATGAGCGATGCTATACCGTCAGGAAAAGCCAGCTACTCCGGCTTTACGCTGGTGCTCGATTCGCAACAGGTCGAAGAAGGAAAACGCTGGTTTGATAACCTTGCCGCTAACGGAAAAATTGAAATAGCCTGGCAGGAAACTTTCTGGGCGCATGGCTTCGGCAAAGTCACCGATAAATTTGGCGTACCGTGGATGATTAATGTCGTCAAACAACAACCAACGCAATAACCCGCCGGGAGGCCCGCCCTCCCGCACTGTCATCGAATTCCCGTTAACTCTTCATCTGTTAGTCACTTTTAATTAACCAAATCGTCACAATAATCCGCCACGATGGAGCCACTTTTTTAGGGAGGCTGCATCATGCAAACGATTATCCGTGTCGAGAAGCTCGCCAAAACCTTCAATCAGCATCAAGCGCTGCATGCGGTTGATCTGAACATTCATCACAGTGAAATGGTGGCTCTGCTTGGGCCGTCGGGTTCCGGCAAATCCACACTTTTACGTCACTTAAGCGGTTTGATTACCGGCGATAAATCCGCCGGCAGCCATATCGAGCTGCTGGGCCGCACAGTCCAGCGCGAAGGCCGTCTGGCGCGCGATATCCGCAAAAGCCGCGCCCATACCGGCTACATCTTCCAACAATTCAACCTGGTGAATCGCCTGAGCGTACTGGAGAACGTGCTGATTGGCGCGCTCGGCAGCACGCCGTTCTGGCGCACCTGTTTTAGCTGGTTCACCCGCGAGCAGAAACAACGCGCGTTACAGGCGCTGACCCGCGTTGGCATGGTGCATTTTGCCCATCAACGCGTTTCCACCCTCTCCGGCGGACAGCAGCAGCGTGTGGCGATTGCCCGCGCGCTGATGCAGCAGGCGAAGGTGATTCTGGCCGATGAACCCATCACCTCGCTGGACCCGGAATCCGCCCGCATCGTGATGGACACCCTGCGCGACATCAATCAGAACGACGGCATCACCGTAGTCGTCACGCTGCATCAGGTGGATTACGCCCTGCGCTACTGCGAACGCATCGTCGCCCTGCGCCAGGGGCACGTTTTCTACGACGGCAGCAGCCAACAGTTTGATAACGAACGTTTTGACCATCTCTACCGCAGCATTAATCGCATCGAAGAGAACGCGAAAGCTGCCTGACATCCCCATCATTGAGGAAAACGAATGAACGCTAAGATAATTGCCTCGCTGGCCTTCACCAGCATGTTCAGCCTCAGCACCCTGTTAAGCCCGGCACACGCCGAAGAGCAGGAAAAGGCGCTGAATTTCGGCATTATTTCAACGGAATCACAGCAAAACCTGAAACCGCAATGGATGCCATTCTTACAGGATATGGAGAAGAAGCTGGGCGTGAAGGTGAACGCCTTCTTTGCCCCAGACTACGCAGGCATTATCCAGGGAATGCGCTTCAATAAAGTGGATATCGCCTGGTACGGCAACCTGTCGGCAATGGAAGCGGTGGATCGCACCAACGGCCAGGTCTTCGCCCAGACGGTCGCGGCGGATGGATCGCCAGGTTACTGGAGCGTGTTGATCGTCAACAAAGATAGTCCGATCAACAACCTGAACGATCTGCTGGCGAAGCGGAAAGATCTCACCTTCGGCAATGGCGATCCTAACTCCACCTCTGGCTTCCTAGTCCCCGGTTACTACGTCTTTGCCAAAAACAATATCTCCGCCAGCGACTTTAAGCGCACCGTCAACGCTGGGCATGAAACCAACGCGCTGGCCGTCGCCAACAAGCAGGTGGATGTTGCCACCAACAACACCGAAAACCTCGACAAGCTGAAAACCTCCGCGCCAGAGAAGCTGAAAGAACTGAAGGTGATCTGGAAGTCGCCGCTGATCCCAGGCGATCCGATCGTCTGGCGCAAGAATCTCTCCGAAACCACCAAAGACAAGATCTACGACTTCTTTATGAACTACGGAAAAACGCCGGAAGAGAAAGCGGTGCTGGAACGCCTGGGCTGGGCCCCGTTCCGCGCCTCCAGCGACCTGCAACTGGTGCCGATTCGCCAGCTCGCACTGTTTAAAGAGATGCAGGGCGTAAAAAGCAATAAAGGACTGAATGAGCAGGACAAGCTGGCGAAAACCACCGAGATTCAGGCGCAGCTGGATGACCTGGACCGCCTGAACAACGCGTTAAGCGCGATGAGTTCGGTGAGTAAAGCGGTGCAGTAATGTGCTCGATCGGTCCCCTCTCCCTTGAGGGAGAGGGTTAGGGTGAGGGGGAAATGCGCACGCTGATGCTCTCCGCTCCTGCCCTCCGCCGGAGCGGGTACGAA
>NZ_MECT01000173.1:0-3728 GCF_001722145.1 Shigella sp. FC1544 | reverse complement strand
TAGTGCGCTGGGTTATCGCTCGCCACGGGAATATCTGCGGCAGCGGGCTTGTAATGGGTTAAGTGATAACAGATGTCTGGAAATATAGGGGCAAATCCAGGAGCCCAACGCTCAGGGTAATCGGCGAAAGTGAATGTTGGATAGACATTAGCAACCAGCCAGACCAATAGCCGTTGAAACTGCTGACGTTCGGCGCGCCCAACCGGTGGCGCAAGGTCCGGGCGACGATCGAGAACCATCAATGCAATCGCCGCTGTCTCCGTCATAATCTCGTCATTTTCCAGCGCCAGTGTCGGAATCTGACACAACGGGTTCAGGGTTTTCAATAACTCGCGTGAAGTTCCCTCGTGGTCAAAACCACTGACATCAACGAACTGATAAGGAATATCAGCCAGTGTTAGCATCAGCTCACTGATTGTAGAGCCCCATCCGGGTACGCCATACACCTTAATCATATGCCCCTCACAATCTTTTAAAGATTAAGTGTAGGACAGTACACAGGTTAACCAGCAAAAGTATTTGTCATTTTTTCGTCAGTTGTATGAATCCCCTTCAGGATTGTAAGGGGATGTTTTGCATCGTATATCGATAACGGGTAGGATGCTGCGCCGATAGTTTTATACCCATAAAGAATAATGGTGATAACTATCATCGCCAGGATGAATAAATATTGTTCATGGCAACTTATATGACTTTTTCATTAAAGCAATCAGGGAGAGCAATGAGTAAACACGACACCGACACTTCAGATCAACACGCCGCGAAACGCCGCTGGCTTAATGCCCACGAAGAGGGGTATCACAAAGCGATGGGCAATCGCCAGGTACAGATGATCGCCATTGGCGGCGCGATTGGCACCGGCTTGTTTTTAGGTGCAGGAGCCCGACTGCAAATGGCGGGTCCAGCACTGGCACTGGTTTATTTAATTTGTGGCTTGTTTTCGTTTTTTATTCTGCGTGCATTGGGTGAGCTGGTGCTACACCGCCCTTCCAGTGGCAGTTTTGTCTCTTATGCCCGTGAGTTTTTGGGTGAGAAAGCCGCTTATGTTGCTGGCTGGATGTACTTCATCAACTGGGCGATGACGGGGATTGTTGATATCACCGCCGTCGCTCTGTATATGCATTACTGGGGTGCGTTTGGCGGCGTGCCGCAGTGGGTCTTTGCGCTCGCTGCACTTACCATCGTTGGCACCATGAATATGATCGGTGTGAAATGGTTTGCGGAGATGGAGTTCTGGTTTGCGCTTATTAAAGTGCTCGCCATTGTGACCTTTTTGGTCGTGGGTACAGTGTTCCTCGGTAGTGGTCAGCCGCTGGATGGCAACACCACTGGCTTTCATTTAATCACCGATAATGGCGGCTTCTTCCCCCACGGTTTGCTGCCTGCGCTGGTGTTGATTCAGGGCGTAGTGTTTGCTTTTGCCTCCATTGAAATGGTGGGTACAGCTGCCGGAGAATGTAAAGATCCGCAGACCATGGTGCCTAAAGCCATTAACAGTGTGATTTGGCGTATTGGCCTGTTTTACGTCGGCTCCGTGGTGTTGCTGGTTATGTTATTGCCGTGGAGCGCGTATCAGGCGGGGCAAAGTCCGTTCGTGACGTTTTTCTCTAAACTGGGTGTGCCATATATCGGCAGCATTATGAACATTGTGGTGCTGACCGCTGCCCTCTCCAGCCTGAACTCAGGTCTGTACTGCACCGGACGTATTCTGCGCTCAATGGCGATGGGCGGTTCCGCACCGAGTTTTATGGCGAAAATGAGTCGTCAGCATGTGCCGTATGCCGGGATTCTAGCGACACTGGTTGTGTATGTCGTCGGCGTATTCCTCAACTATCTGGTGCCGTCGCGCGTATTTGAGATTGTGTTGAACTTCGCGTCGCTGGGAATCATCGCTTCATGGGCGTTTATCATCGTGTGCCAGATGCGCCTGCGTAAAGCGATTAAAGAAGGCAAAGCAGCGGATGTCAGTTTTAAACTGCCTGGCGCGCCCTTCACTTCCTGGCTGACATTACTGTTTTTACTGAGTGTCCTTGTGCTGATGGCGTTCGATTACCCGAACGGGACTTATACTATCGCGGCGCTGCCGATTATCGGTATTCTGCTGGTTATAGGCTGGTTTGGTGTGCGCAAACGCGTTGCTGAAATTCACAGCACTGCGCCAGTCGTCGAGGAAGATGAAGAAAAACAGGAAAT
Source organism: Shigella sp. FC1544 (assembly GCF_001722145.1). Taxonomy (NCBI): domain Bacteria; kingdom Pseudomonadati; phylum Pseudomonadota; class Gammaproteobacteria; order Enterobacterales; family Enterobacteriaceae; genus Shigella; species Shigella sp. FC1544. The sequence goes on along the minus strand of NZ_MECT01000173.1, from coordinate 1,535 downwards.
TGTGTTTAAGCCTGAAACGGCGAGTTAATTGCAAAATTGCCCGGCTACGTGCCGGGCAAATTCAGATTACTGACGAAAGTGCCGGATACGCCGTGATAAAAGGCAGGCAAGTCTCACCGTTTTCACCCTCGCCATATCTATTACAGCGCAATACGAATCACATCGTCTGGCTGGGTAGCTTCCTGCTGTTTAGTGGATTTTTGTTTCACACTGACATACAGCGTTTTGCCATCGGCAGACAGCGCCAGGCTGTTTGGATGAGTCGGCGTATCGAACATTTTCACCACTTTATAGCTTTTCGCGTCAATCACACTGACTTTACCTGCCTGACGATGCGTTACGTAGGCTTCATTACGCGCGGGGTTAAACAGCACAGCCAGTGATTCCGGTGCCGCAACCTTCGCCAGAATATTGCCATTACGGGTATCGACCACTAACACTTCTGCCGCTTTAGAATCGGTGATAAATGCACGCAGCCTGGCGGTATCAAGGCTGATGTTGATAAAGAAGTGCTCTTTGCCGTCATCCAGCAGCTTTTTACGGCTGAGGATTTTATTGTCGGCGGTGTCGATGGTAATCAATTCGCCGTCAGCGTTAGTGGTGTAAAGACGTTTGCCTTTGCTATCAAGCGCCAGACCGGTACTCATTTTACCGGTGTTCTGGATGGCGGTTTTCAGTTTGATATTCTCGCCATCAACGACCCAAATCACGCTCTCTTTACCAATACCACTGATGTAAACGGTGTTCGTGGCATCATCAGCTACCAGCTCACGCGGTTGCAGCGGGCGCACCTCTTCCGTGCGCTTACGATCATCCAGCACCAGACGGCCTTTCACTTCGCCCGTTTTGGCATCTATCGCCGTGACCGCGCTGTTTACGGTGTTACCAAACCACAACGTCTGAGTCGTGTTATTGATGGTGGCACCAAACGGCTTGAGATCGTTATGGATCGCCTGCGTCACTTCCAGAGTGACCGGATCAAGACGATAAACCACGCCACCTTTATCCAGTTTGCGGCTTTGCGAAGTGGCGAGCCACAGCGCGTTTTCTTGCTGGCTATAAGCCATTTCGTAGGCACCTTTACCTACCGCTTTACGCAGCATTTCTTCTGCGGCCTGCGTACTGAATGATGAAGCAACAAGCAATGAACCTAACAGTAATGAACCACGCAGGCGCGATGAAAACAGATGACGTAAATGCATGACGACTCCCTTTGATGAACCAATATTTTTGCTGCTTCACAATGCTTCGCTAAGCGTAATCATCGTCACGCTCTTGTTATAAATGGGAATGGTAATCATTATTTTCTCAAATGGGTAATGCTGCCAACTTACTGATTTGGTGTATGATGGTGATTTTAAGGTGCTTGCGTGGCTTCCATTTCCATCAGATGTCCTTCCTGCTCCGCTACTGAAGGCGTGGTGCGTAACGGCAAAAGCACTGCCGGACATCAGCGCTATCTCTGCTCTCATTGCCGTAAAACATGGCAACTACAGTTCACTTACACCGCCTCTCAGCCCGGTACGCACCAGAAA
>NZ_MECT01000172.1:0-3790 GCF_001722145.1 Shigella sp. FC1544 | reverse complement strand
TGCTGCCGCCAGTTCTTCCAGTTCCGGCATCGACAGTTTCACCTGCTGATTATCGGCATCGCTCCACGCCATATGTGTTTGTGCTGTGACAGATTTTGCCAGCATGACTACCGGGGACAGGCGGCCCAGTGAGTCGGGACCAGCATTCCAGATACGACCGTTCCATTCAAACGTGAACGGCTTCGCCTCCTGTTCTGCGCGCCATGCTTCAATTTCCTGACGTCTGGCCTCTCTGGCCGCTTCCAGCATTTCTGGTGTCACAGTGAATGGGGCTATCTCACCCCATTTGCCGCTTTGCAGTTCCTGCCAGATTTGCTGACCCGTCGGAGCGACATCATCAGCGGTGGCTGTGTAGGGGACTGCCTGGTCCCTGTCGTCAAAAAAAACGTCACAGTCTACTGCGCCACTTTCGGTATAACGGGGATTAATGATTTTTTTAATTTCCACGGTGCATTCCTCACGATGTGCGAATAAAAAGCCCGGGCATTGCGCCAGAGACATGTGCATCCGGCACCCCGGACAGGGCGCAATATGACCCCGGTAATGAATGCTCTGAACATCCCGTAATGAAAAATTGTGGGGATGCTATATACGTTCCGGTGGGAGTACTGGGCACTGAAATCCCCACCGGTCCCAGTCGTGAGCCTCTGTATGACTGCCCCCTGACAAGTCTGATGACTTTATCACCGTCAGCTTCTCCCTGGTACGCAGCAATAATCAGCCCGCCAATGTCAGGGTCTCCCCATCTGTTGCGGACAGAGCTCGCCACGATTCTGTAAATAATATCTTCTGTGGTTATATTTATTTTCACCCAGCCAGTCAGTCTGGATATGGGCCAGTAGCAGTAGCGGGTGTGATAAATGGGGCCGTTAATGCCGTAAAAAGTAAGGGATTTGGCTCTGTACCGCGGTTCTGTTGTCTCAGGGCGTGCATCAGTCCACCGGATGCTGAGCATCCCCTTCAAACCGTGTGTCGGGTATGATGATGTCGTAGGGGCCAGCAACGGAATATTCACCTGGCAGCGCATTCCTTACCCAGGCCAGGAAATCACTCTTAGTGTCAAAACGGATAACATCTTCAGGCAGAAAAGCACACCCAAAGCCGAATGCGCCGGGTATCGCCAGACGGCCTTTTGTCCGGTCGTAAATGTCGCTCTGTGCTTCCATCGTGGCCGCACTTTTCAGCCCCAGATTATCCCGGGACTTCTGTTGTGCCTTTTCGCCTGCTGCTGCATTTGCTCCTGTGCTTGTCACATCTTCCGCAGTGGCCTTTCTGTCCTCAGCTGTGACGGTTGCATCCTGTCGGGCTTTCTCCGCAAAACGTTGTGCATCATCACGGGCCGTTGCGGCTGCCGCCACATCCTGCGCCGTCTGCTGTGCGTTTCCGGCTGCAGCCCCGCTCTGCTGCGCCTGCGCCACCATTTCCTCAAAGCGCTTCATCACCTCCGGACGTAAATCACCATCCTTTGGTGCATTCAGAAACGCGTTCAGTGTCCCCGGTGCATCAGTCGGTGCCACATCAATATCCCCGACACGGGTTGGCTGCCAGCCGTTACAGTGAAGCGCAACCTCGTAATACCCCGGCTCAGCCTCAATCACATAAGCACCGTTATTGTCCGTCACGCAAGTGGCAACAACGTGTGCCACAACGGTCGGACTGGTTCTTCTGGCCCGCAGTTCAATCGCACAATTTACGACAGGTTTACCCGCCCCATCTTTCAGTACACCTGAAATCTTTACTGCCATATTCACCCCACAAAAAGCCCGCCTGAACCAGCGGGCTGTCATAACACTGTGTTACCTGGCTAATCAGAACTTATAACCGACACCCACGATGAAACCGTCAGTGCGCCAGTCGCCACTGCCGGAACCTTCATAAGCAAGGTCAATGGCCACGGATTCGGTCGGGTTAAACTGCACGCCAGCCCCCCACGCCAGAGAGGTATTGCTGTGGCGACCGTCATCACTTCCGGTCAGCACGTCGTGCGTTTTCCCCTTGTTGTCAGTTACGCGGAGATAATCCCCGGAGAAGGTCGACACACGGCTGTAAGCCACGCCCGCCATCGCATACGCGCTGAACCATTCATTCACGCGCACAGACGGCCCCGCCATCACGCTGAACCAGCGGTTACGCACGGAATCCTCATGCCAGCGGGTATCGCTGTAATGCGTTTTTTGCTCATCTTCAGCGTTGGCATAGCTGAATGACGTCACCAGCCCCAGCGTGTCCGTAAACTCATAACGGTATTTCACGTTAATGCCCTTCAGGTCATCGCTGCCTGGCATATCAGTATGGGGCTGAAGATACCCGGCGCTCAGCGTGGACTGATGTTCAGACGCCCATGCAGGCGCACCGGATACAGCCAGACAGATGGCTGCGGACAAAATGGCTGCACAAACTTTACGCATAATTACCTCTCGCTTTTCTGCAATAAAAAAGGCACCATTTCTGGTGCCCGTATCTGGGTTATAAAATTCAGCTAATCGTGATGCCTGCAGTGGCTTTCTTCATCACAACAACCAGCAAATCGCTGATACTTGCTGTGGGATACCAGCCATTTACCAGCCATGCCGATACAGAAAACTCCAGCGTCATGTGACCGTGACCGGCAGGCATATCAATAACACCCGTATATATCAGCGTATTATCCAGGGTCGTTCGGTTATAAATTTCAGCACCGTTTTTCTTCACTATCAGGCGGCATGACGAATAAATATTGTTATTCTTCCGCTCATGTTTAGCACCGCGAAACGCCACCGCGGGAATAACAATTTGCCGATCAAACGGCTGATCGTCATAAACCCTGACGGTAATGGTCCCTGATGGCCACCTCTCCGGTGCCCGGGAGTCCCGTGGGAAAGGTTTGCCCACTGTTTTAACGAGATCGCCTTCAATCTGGTTCGCGGACAATTTTCCCAGAACCCGACAGTTCTTATTAATCGTGACGTTGTTGAGCGTCCCGGAGTTCGCGTTCACGTTACCGCTGATATCGGCATTTTTCGCCGTCAGCCGTCCGCCAGGTGTCAGGGAAAATGCCGGAGGATTACCGCCGCTGGTTATGGTCGGAGCCGTCAGGCGTTTCAGGAACACGTCGTTCATGAATATCTGATCGCCCTGACCAACAAACATCGGCTTTGTGTTGCCATTCGCAGGATTAATCATCGCAATCCTGTCTGCCGCCAGCAGCACCTGACTCTGCATTCCTGCTGGCGTATTCTCAATACCGGCACCGATACCCGCAATATAAAGGCGTCCGTCCTTCATCTGTTGCAGCTTCACAGCCCACATGCTGTTCAGATTATTATTTGTATCAACCTGAACTTTCTGTATCTGCTGGATTGCAGCACTCTGATTTTCCAGTTTTTTATTGACGGTTTGCGTGATTTCATTGCTGACATTCGTAATGGACGTCCTGATTTCAGTCAGGTCCGGCGCAAGCTGACCGTTATCAATCTGCGTCCACAACTCCTTGCCGAGATGCGTTTTATTGATCAACCCTTTATAAAAACTCAGATAACCTTCCGCATCATCGCTCGCCCGACCGACGGCCTCCACAAATGCCGATTTGCCAACGGTGTTCACACTGCGGGTGATGCTGCCAACTTACTGATTTAGTGTATGATGGTGTTTTTGAGGTGCTCCAGTGGCTTCTGTTTCTATCAGCTGTCCCTCCTGTTCAGCTACTGACGGGGTGGTGCGTAACGGCAAAAGCACTGCCGGACATCAGCGCTATCTCTGCTCTCACTGCCGTAAAACATGGCAACTGCAGTTCACTTACACCGCTTCTCAA
>NZ_MECT01000171.1:0-3823 GCF_001722145.1 Shigella sp. FC1544 | reverse complement strand
CAAGGCGAGCTTCATTTAACGCCTTACGCAGTTGCAGAATTTCAGATTCCAGTTCAGCCACCGTGCGGGAACCAGGAGTACCGAGCCCTTTTCTGGCGGCGGTAACCCATTGTCCTAAAGTGCCTTCAGGAAGGGATAATCGGGAAGCGCCTTCACTGATCGAAAGTTGATTTTCAAGAACCGTTCTGACAGCTTCGGCTTTGAACTCTTTAGAGTAACGTTGGTTTTTTCTGCTCATTATTAGCTCCTTCTGATGCCATTCTATTTCAGGAAGGAGTGTCCGTTAAACTCAGGCTACCTCAGAAAGTTGATCTGACCTCTCAGTAAATATCAATACGGTTCTGGCGAGCCGCTTACGTGCAGCAGTCTTATCCGGCAGTTTAAAGGGGAGGACGGAGACCAATGAGGCACTGGAGCAGATTCAGTGCAGAGGTGACCTGCTTTATCAAACTTAATTGTGACAAAATGGCGATTGAGAAGGTGCAATTGACTTATCCGGATTCGGTCGTGGCGAGGTGGTGCCCCTGCATTCTGCTAACCGGGTTATGAGCTAGGAGTCAGCGATAGACAAAGGGACTTATCTGACCGGGCCCCCGGAAAAATGGCGGGAGAGAATGATACCTTCCTGCTGACGAGACCGGACTTTGAGATGACGAGCGATAGTGCGGCAGTGATGTACAGCCTGATCGGTAGCTGCAAAACTTAACGGAATCGAGCCGGAAACGTGGCTACGCCACGTGATCAGTGTAATCAACACCTGGCCTGCCAACCGCATGAAAGAGTTGTTGCCCTGGAACGTCACTCTCTCTGTAAACTAATTTTTACCCCACGTCCTTCACGGTGCGCTTACACTCTGGACAAGTATGTAAATGATAAGTTAAGAATAATCCGTGCATTTCCTGTGACGATATTAGTTGTTGGTAACGAAATCTCATTAGCGGATCGGAAATGCACTTAACCTAATACGTGCCACTGTTCCGCCAGGAGTTGCAGTGGCAACGTATTCTACCGTCAGTGATAGCGTTTTGTTATTATCAGAACTGATAGTTCAGCGACATCCAGTAATTTCGCTCAGGTATCACATATCCTGTTGTTGATGATCCCGTCTGGAAGTAATCACCGGCATACAGCGTACTCTTACCGGCACTGTACAGGCTCACGTCACTGTAATCCTTGTTGAGCAGGTTATTCACCGCAGCATTCAGCGTCAGGGCATCCGTCATCTTCCACGACAGACCTGCATCCACCACCGTCCAGGCTTTCAGGTATTCTCCTTTCTCATCATACACTTTCTTCTGTACAGCGCTCAGTGACGAATAATTCTGGGTGAAACGTGGTGTTTTCCCGCGATAACGGGCACCCAGCCATGATGCCACCTCTTCGGTGATCTGCCAGTTCAGTTTCGCATTCACCATGTGTTCAGGGGTATAACTCAGCGGCGCACCTTTGTTATCACCATCACGTTGTTCACTTCGGGTCCAGGTGTAATTCAGTGACAGCGTGACATCCTCTGACCACAGCGGCAATGTGCCGGCAAATTCCACACCGTGCAACCGGGCCTTTCCGCTGTTTACATAGCTATTGGTGTTATCATTTATGGAATAAGAGACAATCTTGTTGGAGAAGTCAGTCATAAAACCTGTGACATTGGCATTCAGACCGGCGGGGTTATCGTAATACACCCCAGCCTCATAACTGACGCTCTCTTCCGGCTTCAGGTCGGGGTTACCAAGTAGATTTGTTTTTCCCTGCCCGGACACACCACTAATCCCTTTATGTAGCTGCCCCATTCTGGGTGCCTTATATCCCGTGGTCACACCGCCTTTCAGCGTCCAGGCATCTGCCATATCCCAGACCAGATATGCACGCGGACTGAAGTGTCCCCCGAATTGCTCATGATGTTCATAGCGGCTGCCCGCAGTCAGCGCAAGTGCATCCGTGAGATGCCACTCATCCTCAGCAAATACCGACCAGCTTTTCTGCCGGAAAGTTTCACCTGTGCTGGCAAGGACAACTCCGTCTTTCATGGACGAGCTCTGAAACTCGCCCCCCACCGTAACCAGATGAGATTCTCCCAGAGGGGTAAGCAGTAATGAATTCAGGATAAGGTTCGATTCCTTAAGCTCCCGCGGCTGACCGGCAAGCCCCCATTTGTCGCGCTTCAGTACACTGCGTACGAGCTCACGACCTTTATTTTCTGTCTCGTTCCAGTTCAGATACGATTTCCATGTTCCGAAGGTGAAAGTATGATCATAGCCAGCTGAAATTTTGTTCCGCTCATAGCGCAGGGTCCGGTCATATCCCCCCGTCAGACTCCCCAGTTGCCCATCCCGGTTATCATAACGCTGCCGGGTGGTATCCATATCAAACCAGAGCACATCCTGCTCCGACGCCTTCCAGTCAAGACGTGCACCAAGATTATAATTCTGTGACTCCGTGGGATAAGGAATACGCGTGGCTGCTGTATCGCTCAGTGATGTGACCGATGAGCCCTGACGCTGTTGTGTGCTACCGCGTACCTGCAGGCTGACAGAATCATCCACAAGGGGGCCACTGCTCCAGAAATTAAACTGGCTGCTGTTACCCCATTTGTTGCTTTCCTGCAGATTTAGCCCTGCATTGACGGAAGAGAGCCATTTGTCTGCATTCTTTCTGGTAATGATATTCACCACACCGCCCATCGCATCAGAGCCATACAGTGTGGACATCGGCCCCCTGATAACCTCAATACGCTCAATGGCGGCCAGAGGGGGCATGAACCCGGTATTCATGGCAGAAAAACCGTTGGGAGTCACGTCACTGCTTCCGCCCTGACGAACACCATCAATCAGTATCAGCGTGTAACTGGCTGGCATTCCTCGGATGCTGATTTCCAGCCCACCGGTTTTACCCGTACCACTTTCAACATCCACACCCTCTACTGATCTCAGAGCCTCCGCCAGATCGTGGTACTGGCTGGACTGCAATTCCTCCTGGCTAATCACAGAAACACTGGCGGCTGCGTTAGTCAGCTTTTTCTCATAGCCGGATGCCGAGACAATCATCACATCCTCTGCAGCAGCTATGCTGCTGGCTGAAAATCCGAGACAGGGAATGACTACGGAAGCCAGAGTGGTTATTCGCATATTACTAATCTCCGATCATGTTAACCGGCAAGACAATACACAAATACAAACAATAATGAGAATAATTTATATTTGCCTTTTACAAAAAATAAAGATTATTAACAAAACTAAATATAAATAACAACTGCCTCGGCATGCCAGTTAACAGCTATCCGTATGGCGTGTTCGGTTTTGCGAATAAAAAATGGTTACTGTAGAAGCGGATTTCCACCACATGTCAACCATGAATGGTCAGTGGTGCGAGACGACTGGGATGATTTGGTCGATGACTTCTTCCGGTGAATACTGATAGAAACATTGAAATATTGTAAGAGAAAGCGTTCAAAATTCTGTGGCACGTGAAAAATTCTACAGCGTCATCACTAGACTGGCCCCCTGAATCTCCAGACAACCAGTATCACTTAAATAAGTGATAGTCTTAATACTAGTTTTTAGACTAGTCATTGGAGTACAGATGATTGATGTCTTAGGGCCGGAGAAACGCAGACGGCGTACCACACAGGAAAAGATCGCAATTGTTCAGCAGAGCTTTGAACCGGGGATGACGGTCTCCCTCGTTGCCCGGCAACATGGTGTAGCAGCCAGCCAGTTATTTCTCTGGCGTAAGCAATACCAGGAAGGAAGTCTTACTGCTGTGGCCGCCGGAGAACAGGTTGTTCCTGCCTCTGAACTTGCTGCCGCCATGAAGCAGATTAAAG
>NZ_MECT01000170.1:0-3881 GCF_001722145.1 Shigella sp. FC1544 | reverse complement strand
AAGCCAAGGGCTACCGCAACCGGGAGCGCTTTAAGCTGGGAGTGATGTTCCACTATGGGAAACTGAATATGGCGTTCTAAGCCTTCCCACCATGATCGGAGAAGACCCTTACGCTTACATACATTACATATAATGTATCGTTTTATAAAAGATGATAAACAATCAATATAAGATAATATATCTACTTTATAGAGGACGTTTTCTATGCCCATAAAAAAACCCTGTCTAAAACTAAATTTAGATTCTTTGAATGTTGTGAGGTCTGAAATACCGCAGATGCTTTCTGCGAATGAAAGATTGAAAAATAACTTCAATATATTGTACAACCAAATACGGCAATACCCAGCGTACTATTTCAAAGTAGCATCGAACGTGCCAACTTACTCTGATATATGTCAATTTTTTTCTGTCATGTACCAAGGATTCCAGATTGTGAACCATAGTGGAGATGTGTTTATTCATGCATGTCGTGAAAATCCTCAGAGTAAGGGGGATTTTGTTGGGGACAAGTTTCATATTAGTATAGCTAGGGAGCAAGTTCCTCTGGCATTCCAAATTTTGTCTGGTTTATTATTTTCAGAGGACAGTCCTATAGATAAATGGAAGATAACTGATATGAATCGAGTTTCTCAGCAATCTCGTGTGGGGATAGGAGCTCAGTTTACGCTATATGTAAAATCAGATCAGGAATGCTCGCAATATAGTGCTTTATTACTTCATAAAATACGACAATTTATAATGTGTCTCGAGTCTAATCTATTAAGAAGCAAAATCGCTCCCGGGGAGTATCCGGCGTCAGATGTTAGACCTGAAGACTGGAAATATGTCAGCTATCGTAATGAACTACGAAGCGATCGAGATGGAAGTGAAAGGCAAGAGCAAATGTTACGAGAGGAACCATTTTATCGTTTGATGATAGAGTAGAGAAGATGCCAGCTACACCACCTTGTAGCTTGAAAACTGGTTAGAATAACTACGATTAGATTTGGCACAGCGTATGCAGCCTGATTCCTGACCGTGACAGAGCATTCGGCTCATAAACTGCTGAGCTACTCATCTGAAATCCGAACAGTTGTCCACCACTTCAGCGTGCATCTCCTGTTTGAGTCGTTTGATTGCTTTTCGGGATATTAACCTGTCGGATTTTGCATTAGTTAATGCTCCCATCAGGCCTTCATCTTTTCCAGTGCCTATTTTCCTGTTCTCCTTTTGCACAATATAATCAGATCATCTGTATCGTTGACGAGCTCGCTATCTTATAGGAGCATTCTGAATAAGCTACCTCCTTGTAAGGAGGCTTTTACTATTAGTAACTGCAATCTAATAGTATTATAACATCTCTATGGTTGTCTTCTATGCCGTTAAATAAAACATTTTCATCTAGTATATTTTCAACAAAAAATTCGTTATCAACAGATATGTCTGTTAACAGAGATAATAGAACAATAACAAGTTCTATTATGAGGGTCTCAAACTCCAGTGAACTAATTCAGTTTAAGAATAAAACAGCACCTTATTTTTCAGAAAAGAGAAATGTGAGGGTAAATATAAATGGAGTGGCAAAAGATATATATGGAAGACAAATAGTTTGCCGTCACCTAGCTTCCTATTGGGAAATGAATTTTATGGAAACAAATGGGAAGGTAAACTATCAGCTTCTTAGCACCCCTGATGCTATTGCAAAAAATGTATGTTTGGAAAAAACGGAAGATTTTTCAAAATCACCAGCTTATATTTATTTTGTGGAAAATAAAAAGTGGGGAACAGTTATTACTAATTTTTTTTATAACATGAAAAAAAATGGAGACTTTGTCAGAACATTATCAGCATGCACATTAAACCACCAAATGGCGTTAGGGTTGAAAATAAAGCGCGTACAAGAAAGTGAAAAATGGGTTGTTCAGTTTTTCGATCCTAATCGAACTGTTACTCATAAACGTACTGTATTTACTTGTGATAGCCATTTCGAACTGAGTCAATTATCCGCTAAGGATTTTTTTGATGATTTTTATTGGAAAATTTATGGTCTGGAGCAACCCGGGCAGGTAATATTTGAAGATAGGCATAATTCCCCTCTAACAAACACAGTGAAACTTTTACCAGATGAATTGATCAATTCCAGAGTTATATATCATGCGATAACAAAGAATCTGACAGAAGTATTATTTATACTGATGGAAAAATACAAAAATGGTGAAATTTCTCAATCTAAACTGGTGAACCTTCTGGCCACGAGAAGCTCTGATGGTACTCCTGCATTTTATATAGCACTTCAAAACGGATGTTCAGACATTATTCAAGTATATGGTAAGATATTAAATATGTGCAATCTTAGTCAAGAAACAATACTTACATTGCTTGCTGCGGTAGGGGCAAACAATGTGCCGGGTTTATGCATGTCTTTTATGAACGGACATGTAGACACAATAAAAGCCTATGGGGAAATAGTCTTTAAAACCCCGTTAACTTCCGATAAGAGATTATATCTATTAGCTGCGAAAGACAGCCATGATTTACCTGGGTTATTTTTTGCATTGCAGAATGGACATGCAGATAGTATTCGTATGTTCGGAAGTCTGCTTAATAAGAAAATGCTTAGTAGTGAACAAATTAAAGAATTATTGAAAGTAAAGCATGGGTTGTTTATGGCACTTCAAAATGGGCACACAAAGGCCATTATGGCGTATGGAGATATACTAAAAATACTCCCCCCTCACCAGGAATATATAGATGAATTATTATGGATAAAAAATCCCAACGGTACATCAGGACTTTTTATGGCATTTTATAATGGCCATACCGAAACAATACGTGCCTTTTGTAATATTCTAAAAAACTATAGTTTTACCACAAGACGATTGGTCGAAATGCTGTCCGCAACTAATAAAGATGGTATTCCTGGTGTATTTGTATCTGTAGTAAATAGAGACAAAGAAACAATATTAGAGTATTGTAGAATAATAAAAGAGAATAATCTGGAACCGGATACTATAGCAGAACAATTTTCAAAGAAGATGAAAAAAACGTTTATTGAAATAATAAATAGATTTAATCATTTTTTATGAGACTGTAATTTAAATTGTATAATTACCTGTTTTTGATATGTTCACTCCAACAAGGTGTAGTGACCGGGTAACTGCCAACTTTCAGGCAACCACCTCGATTGGCAACCTTGTTTCCATATCGAGTTCAAATATCCCGTAGGGGTTTACATGGGCGTAAACTGATGATTGTTCAGGTTTCCATGGTATGGCCAAATCTTCTTCATGGATAAAGGTCACATCCAGAGGGTGAGTATTTCCAGTTGCCCGTAATATCGTCGGCTCAATATCATGCGCGTTCATCGGTATCATCGATGCCAGGAAAGCCCACTGGTCAGGATAAGGCCGGAAGGTGGTATCAACAAAAATGTTACCAGGATATGCCGCGCCAGCGGCATGTAAGGCGGCACTCCGTTGTTGCACATGGCAGAGGAGTAAAACCGCCGAAGCCCGGCGTAAGCCGGTACGGTCGTCCGGATATCACCGATCCTCCTCCAGCCCTGCGAGGCAATGCGGCCTGTCAGCGATGAAAATGCCTCTGTGCGCGGTCGGAGTGGTCCCGACAAGGAGTTACTTTTACCGTTACCTCTGTAGACATAACCGCACTCAAAGAAACTGTATATACCAGACCAGTTGTATCAAGCTTATCTGAGGTAGCCTGAGTTTAACGGACACTCCTTCCTGAAATAGAATGGCATCAGAAGGAGCCAATAATGAGCAGAAAAACCCAACGTTACTCTACGGAGTTTAAAGCCGAAGCCGTCAAAACGGTTCCTGAAAATCAGCTTTCGATCAGTGAAGGCGCTTCCCGATTATCTGTTCCTGAAGGCACTTTAGGAC
>NZ_MECT01000169.1:0-3921 GCF_001722145.1 Shigella sp. FC1544 | reverse complement strand
GGGGGAAGGCTGCATCGTTCTCTGGTGTATCCGGTGTGCGCCAGAACACACCATCGATGGCCAGCAGGGTCAGGCCGCACCAGTGCGGATGCGGCGTGGCGTTATGCCAGAGCTGCGCTGTTTTCGTGAACACGCGGCGGACAGCCTCACTTCCCAGGCGCTGGCGGGCCTGAATAACGGCACTGGGGGCAACGAAGGGGCGATTGCCCGGCAGCATGATGTCCAGGCGATTCACAATCTGGTGAAGAGGTTCTTTACGCTCAAGCGCCATGCCAACAATACACCAGACCATCATTTCGAGGGGAAGACGGCGCTTGCGTAGCGTTACAGTACCTGATTCGGCAAGGCAACGAGAGATGAGTTCGGGGTCGAGGTAATCCCCCAGAGAAGTCAGTGGGTTACGCAGAGAATCGTAACGGGATACCAGATCAAGAGCCTGTCCAATGTGCATAAAAAAATCCGGAAACAAGTGAGCGTTTCCGGATTCTTACACAGCCACTGGATCGGTCAACTGATCCTTAACTGATCGGCATTACACCTTCTGCTGACCGTTTTCGATGTACAAACCGAGCGGCGCATAGCTTTCATCATAGATGCCGCCGTTCATCGCCATCTGCACCTGACCCTGACTATTAATATCCGCCAGCAGAGCATGTAACGTTCCCCACGCTTCGCCATTGGCTTTTTGCCAGTACATTTTCACCCACTCTGTTTGAGGATTAACGGTATACGCCTGTACGGTCAGCGTCGGATCTGAGAGTGCGCAATCATCAGCGGCAACAGAAAACAAGGGAAGTAAGGTGAGGGTGAGAAAAATCCGTTTGAGATTCAAGGTGATCATTCCTTTACCAATGAGTAGCCGATGCGCCATTATAGGTCCTGGATGTGGGATTTTTTTATCCTGTTAGCGACCTTGACGAGTACCAAAAAGCGCGAAGTTCAACTATTGTTCTGTGGTGTTCTGTTGCGTGTTGACGGCAAAATTTTGCTGGCGTAACATGCGCGCACGATCATTCTAAGAGGACATTCGCCTTGGACACACCCAGTAGATACTGGCTCACTATCCTGTCATCCAGGATCAACTCCTAAGGCTATCCCTTTTTGCTGATAGCCTTAGGAGTTGTCAGCGACCTCAATTTTTCCCGTCGCGCTGAGTCAGGCTGTTTAATGGTCTGAAACCCAATTTGTTTCTGTGTGCCCACCGAACTGTCCGATATTTTAAGCATTGGGAGTCCCGGTCATGCTGAGCGCATTTCAACTGGAAAATAACCGACTGACCCGGCTGGAAGTCGAAGAGTCACAACCCCTTGTAAATGCAGTATGGATTGATCTTGTCGAACCGGACGACGACGAGCGACTGCGTGTACAATCTGAACTTGGCCAGAGCCTGGCAACCCGCCCGGAACTGGAAGACATCGAAGCATCGGCACGTTTCTTTGAAGACGACGACGGCCTGCATATTCACTCCTTCTTCTTCTTTGAAGATGCGGAAGATCACGCCGGTAACTCCACTGTGGCATTTACCATCCGTGATGGTCGTCTGTTTACTCTGCGTGAGCGTGAACTGCCCGCTTTTCGTCTGTATCGTATGCGTGCCCGTAGCCAGTCGATGGTAGACGGTAACGCCTACGAGCTGCTGCTGGATCTGTTCGAAACCAAAATCGAACAGTTGGCAGATGAAATTGAAAATATCTATAGCGACCTGGAGCAGTTGAGCCGGGTGATTATGGAAGGGCATCAGGGCGATGAGTACGATGAGGCGCTCTCCACGCTGGCGGAACTGGAAGATATCGGCTGGAAAGTACGCCTGTGTCTGATGGATACCCAGCGCGCGCTCAACTTCCTGGTACGTAAAGCACGCTTACCGGGTGGACAACTGGAGCAGGCGCGTGAAATCCTGCGAGATATCGAATCCCTGCTGCCGCATAACGAATCTCTGTTCCAGAAGGTGAACTTCCTGATGCAGGCGGCGATGGGTTTTATCAACATCGAGCAGAACCGCATCATCAAAATCTTCTCGGTGGTATCCGTGGTATTCCTGCCGCCGACGCTCGTTGCTTCCAGCTATGGCATGAACTTTGAGTTTATGCCAGAACTGAAGTGGAGCTTCGGCTACCCTGGCGCGATTATCTTTATGATCCTCGCGGGCCTGGCACCGTATCTGTACTTTAAGCGGAAGAACTGGTTGTAATATGAGTGCCGGATAAAGCTATTTTTTTATCCGGCTTATTTCTAAAAATTGTCTTTTTTAAAGTCATGCGGATTGAAAACTCGCTCTATTTTATTTTCTTGTGTTAATTGATACTCAGTAAAATCGTTAATACCAATATGAGTGTTACGATAAAGGTATTCATTAATAATCATTAAGTAATTTGTCACGATGCAATTATCATTGCTCTTAATTGTCGGGAAACAGTAGAGATCTTCATACGGCCCTTCGATATATTTTTTATAGTCAGTGAAGCCATTACCGATATCAATGACATACCAGGTACGCCAACTACCTTCTGGTAGGGGATGTTGATTTTTAATTTCATTCTGATGCTTCAGATACCAATTTATTTTATCGCTGTCAGTCCATGGTCGATGATCAACGACCAGAAAGACTGAATTGCCAGCATCAGAGTATGTATACAAAATCTGTACAGGACGCAATGTCCATAAATTATAGATGCAGCATAGAAGAAATAAACATAATATAATTTTCTGGAGTTTGCTTTTCATAGATAATTTTCGATTCTTTCGATAGTGTTAAAATTGGTGAAAAAAGGTTTGAAAGCAAAGTCTTTATGCCGTTGTAAAAAGAACTATATGCGAAAAAATCTATATTTGCTGTAAGTCTTGTTTTTGATATCAGTTACATCAAGACCGGAGTGGTCCTGTGCTACAAAATGAATTGTTGCACTCCATCCTATAGCGTATTTTTGAAAACTTAAAAGAGATATTTTTTGAGCTGAAATATCATGAACACTGATTCCTAAGCCATTAAAACTGTCCTCGAAGTTATTAAATTTATTTAGTCTTGATGAAAGTAATTTGGTTTTAATGCTTTGCAGGATAAGAGGTTGGTATCCTGTCGAGGGAGTTGAATTAATGCCATTTTCGATACATTCTTTGATTATTCGTATTGGACTATTATAACCATATTTATTTATTTTTTCATGAAAAGATAAATTTAATTGTTGGCTATGAAAATTGCTGCCATTTCCATATCTAAAATGTTCAATCAGATCTTCGATAAGTGTTTTATTTTGTCCAAAAAAGGAAAACATTTTTGCTAGCTCTTTCATTTCTGCAAATAAAATATCAGTGCATTCACGTTGTGATATTTTTGTTCCGGAACTTGAGGCACTAAAAGCAACATTAATAGAACCTGGGCCAGGGAAATGGTATTTAATAAGTCTGTAAGGATCAACTTTTGCTGAGATATCGCTTAGGCCGAGTGAGAGAAAGTCTTGTTCTACCATATCACCATATTGCATATCATCAGCAGAAAAATAATCGAATAAACTAATAGTTTCGAAAAGTGTACAGGGAATATTAATTGGCGGAAGTAATATGTTATTCATTTGCATTTGCCTTGGTTATATTTAAGCTCAATATCAAGGTAATGACTCCAACTTACTGATAGTGTTTTATGTTCAGATAATGCCCGATGACCTTGTCATGCAGCTCCACCGATTTTGAGAACGACAGTGACTTCCGTCCCAGCCTTGCCAGATGTTGTCTCAGATTCAGATTATGTCGCTCAATGCGCTGAGTGTAACGCTTGCTGATAACGTGCAGCTTTCCCTTCAGGCGTGATTCATACAGCGGCCAGCCATCCGTCATCCATACCACGACCTCAAAGGCCGACAGCAGGCTCAGAAGACGCTCCAGTGTGGCCAGAGTGCGTTCACCGAAGACGTGCGCCACAACCGT
>NZ_MECT01000168.1:0-3928 GCF_001722145.1 Shigella sp. FC1544 | reverse complement strand
ACTGTTACGACAACGCTCCGATGGAAAGCTTCTGGGGAACGCTGAAAAATGAGAGCCTGAGCCACTATCGTTTTAATAACCGGGATGAAGCCATCTCAGTAATACGGGAATACATTGAGATTTTCTACAATCGTCAGCGTCGTCACTCTCGTCTGGGGAATATCTCCCCGGCAGCCTTCAGGGAAAAATATCATCAGATGGCTGCTTAAAAAAAGAACAAATGGTAGTGTCCGCTATTGCCAGTACACCTCAGGTGCAGAAATCATTGTCGAATGTACTGGCTTTTATACCTCCGCCGAGAAATCGCAGGCGCATCTTGATGCTGGTGCGAAGAAGGTGTTGATTTCCGCCCCTGCCGGTGAAATGAAAACTATCGTTTATAACGTCAATGACGACACTCTGGATGGCAACGACACCATTGTTTCCGTGGCGTCATGCACCACTAACTGTCTTGCGCCGATGGCCAAAGCCTTGCATGACAGTTTCGGGATAGAAGTCGGCACGATGACGACCATTCATGCCTATACTGGCACCCAGTCACTGGTGGATGGCCCACGTGGTAAAGATTTACGTGCTTCACGCGCAGCGGCAGAAAATATCATTCCCCACACTACGGGGGCGGCAAAAGCCATTGGTCTGGAGATCCCGGAACTGAGCGGCAAACTGAAAGGTCATGCGCAACGCGTGCCGGTGAAAACAGGTTCGGTCACTGAACTGGTATCGATTCTCGGAAAAAAAGTGACTGCCGAAGAGGTGAATAACGCACTTAAACAAGCAACCACCAATAACGAGTCATTTGGTTATACCGATGAAGAAATAGTCTCTTCCGATATCATTGGCAGCCATTTCGGTTCGGTGTTTGATGCCACGCAAACGGAAATTACCGCCGTGGGCGATTTACAACTGGTGAAAACGGTCGCCTGGTACGATAACGAATATGGCTTCGTCACGCAGCTTATTCGCACCCTCGAAAAATTCGCTAAACTCTGACGCGCACAGGCGGAGGAAAAAACCTCCGCCTCTTTTACTCATTACGACTGTAAATAAACCACCTGGGTCTGCAGATATTCATGCAGGCCATGTTTACCATCTGCGCCGCCAATACCGGATTTACGCCATCCGGCGTGGAAGCCTTGCATAGCTTCGAAGTTTTCACGGTTGATGTAAGTTTCACCAAACTTCAGCCCTTTAATGGCTTTCATCGCGACGTTCAGATTTTGGGTATAGATTGATGAGGTCAGGCCGTAATCACTGTCATTAGCCATTGAGATAGCCTCTTCCAGCGTGTCAAATGCGACCACCGGCAGAACCGGGCCAAAGGTTTCCTCATGCATAATCGACATTTCCTGGCGAACATCCAGCAGCAATGTCGGCGGATAATAATATCCTTTCCCCTCTACCGCTTTGCCACCCAACGCCACTCTCGCCCCTTCTTCTACTGCGCGCGCCACTTTTTGCTCAACCCTTTCCAACGCCGCGGCGTTAATCAACGGCCCCATCGCAATGTCGTTGCGTTCAGCGGGGTTACCAAATTGAACCGCCTGCATCGCTTCACCCAGCCGATTGACGAACTGATCATAAATGCCTTTCTGTACATAAACACGTTCTGCACAGTTACACACTTGCCCACTATTAATGACGCGTGAATCAACGATGGCTTTGACTGCCAGTTCAAGATCGGCATCGTCCATTACGATAGCTGGTGCTTTACCCCCCAATTCCAGACACACTTTGGTGATGTTTTTCGCCGCAGTCGCCATGATCTTCTCACCTGCAGAGACGCTGCCTGTCATACTGACCATTGCGACCTTTGGGTTACCCGCCAGTTCTTGCCCAACGGTTTCACCACGCCCCAGTACAAGGTTAAACACGCCGCGCGGAAGGCCTATTTCATCGACGATTTTGGCGAATGCAATCGCATTGTTTGGCGTAAATTCACTAGGTTTAATGACGATGGTATTACCGGTCAAAAGAGCGGGAGCCATTTTGCGGGCAATGAGGAAGAACGGGAAGTTCCACGGCAGAATGCCGGTAGTCACGCCAAGCGCACGTTTAAACAAAAGAATATTTTCTCCTGGACGATCGCTTTGAATAATCTCGCCCTCGTAACGCCGTGCCCACTCCGCCATGTAATCGATATAGTCGGCAGTAAAAGCCACTTCGACTTCAGCCAGCTGCTGGATCTTGCCCCCTTCTTCAACAATCAGCGCACTGATTTCACTGGCGCGTTCGCGGATCCCGGCGGAGATTTTGCGCAACCAACTGGCGCGTTCAATAGCAGGCAACGCTTCCCATTCTGGTTGTGCACGTTCTGCTGCATCGATTGCCTTACGGGCATCCTCGGCCTGACCATCGGGTATGCGGGAAATGACAGCCTCTGTAGCAGGGTTTACCACATCAATCCATGCGTCTCCAAGCCAGGTAACAAACTGTCCATCGATATACATAGGATGTTGAACGGGTACTGACATGGGCGACTCCTGTGATTTATATGTTTGTTCTTGGTAAATACATTGTTAATTAACATCAATCATCATAGAGACGGCATCGTGAAAGGACAATTCTGTGAAGGGCTTCATAAAAACAAGTGTAAAAGGAATAAAAGGCAGAAATAAAAGTCAGGAGTCATGCCCGTTTGCAAACAAGTGGTTCACAAACGGGCAATTTTTAACGTAACGAGCGACTTTCCATCGCCTCGATGAGCACCGCATCGTGTTTAAGCGTTTGCCATGCATGGATGACTTCTGCCGGAAAATCAACGTGAACGATAAAATCTCGCCCGCGGGGACCGTAGCCATCGCTATCATCGCGTAAACGCGGCAGCTCGCCAGTGAGTAGTGAGAGATAACGCTCAACCGGCCATAATCCTTGTAACTGATTAATAAAGATTACACTGTCTGCGTTATTTCCTAACTGAGGAACGAATCCGGGATAACTTAACCAGCGTGGTGCATCGGGATTGTCCCCAGTCATACGGCGGAACGTCGCCATCGTGCGCCGCTGCATGGTGGGGTCCTGAACAACGATAGCCGTATGAACTCGTTCTACGGCCTGATTAAATAGCGCGATGCTAAAGCGTGCGTTTTCACCGCAGTTTGTTGACTGGTCTTCAATCCAGATTTTTTCATGCGGAATGTGCCAGAACTGATGAGCGATATCCGCCAGGATGGTCGCTTCTGCTCTGCCAGTGGTGCGGATAGTGTTGTAGTGCGGATGCTGTGCGATGGCGCTATACAAAAAAGTTGTCGAGTGACCGATACCACCACTAATCAGTAAAGGAATTTGCTGATCGCGAGCAATCTTACATGCCGCGTCGATAGTCGGCATAACCGCATTGCCTGCAAGGATCACGCAATCGGCCTGATACGGCACCTCACCGGAGAAATCATCCTGCGCCAGCCACTGTCCGATAACATTTATGGCATCTATAGTTGCCGGCGAAAGCGTCGGAAACGGGGTAATGTTCATGGTTCCTCCTTATCGTTCCCTTAAGAATACTGCGTGAGATAATAGTGAGAAGCTGAGCACTCTGAAAGGAGGAAGTCGTATGTCCTTAACCGCACTCCGCAAGCCTGACATATCTTTTAAGGAAATGCTGTAGATAAACATTATTCATCTTGCAGCAGAGAATTGTATTTTTCTGAATTCCTGGTAATGACTCCAACTTACTGATAGTGTTTTATGTTCAGATAATGCCCGATGACCTTGTCATGCAGCTCCACCGATTTTGAGAACGACAGTGACTTCCGTCCCAGCCTTGCCAGATGTTGTCTCAGATTCAGATTATGTCGCTCAATGCGCTGAGTGTAACGCTTGCTGATAACGTGCAGCTTTCCCTTCAGGCGTGATTCATACAGCGGCCAGCCATCCGTCATCCATACCACGACCTCAAAGGCCGACAGCAGGCTCAGAAGACGCTCCAGTGTGG
>NZ_MECT01000167.1:0-3957 GCF_001722145.1 Shigella sp. FC1544 | reverse complement strand
ACGGTTGTGGCGCACGTCTTCGGTGAACGCACTCTGGCCACACTGGAGCGTCTTCTGAGCCTGCTGTCGGCCTTTGAGGTCGTGGTATGGATGACGGATGGCTGGCCGCTGTATGAATCACGCCTGAAGGGAAAGCTGCACGTTATCAGCAAGCGTTACACTCAGCGCATTGAGCGACATAATCTGAATCTGAGACAACATCTGGCAAGGCTGGGACGGAAGTCACTGTCGTTCTCAAAATCGGTGGAGCTGCATGACAAGGTCATCGGGCATTATCTGAACATAAAACACTATCAGTAAGTTGGAGTCATTACCGGCGTTTTCATCCAGCAAACGTAGCTTCAGACCATTACCAATCAACAATGCTTTATCTTCTTCAACCAACGTTTCTTCGGTATAAAAGGAGGAACTGACTTTAAATCCGTCGGTGCATTGGTCATTTTGTGATTTTGTCGTCTTAATACTGAATGTTTTCGACATTGTGTGGCGACGAATATCCAGCAAATTAAATTTACCAAAATCAATCACCTGTGTTTCCGGTGAAATGGAAAAATTGACGCTGCAATCCAGCACGCGAATGTTTTCCAGACCAGTAATATGATATTTCAGGTTTTGGGCAGTAGGGTCTTCGTTAACGCTACCGGCACCGTCAAATTGCACGACGATATAGTCGCTAAGCGTACTTTGATAATCATGCGGCGGCATTTCTCGTATTTTGACGTATAACCGCATGCGAGCGAGAAAGGTACGCGACATGTGAATATTAGCGGGATCACCCGAGCAAATTTTGTTCTGCCATCCCATCGCGATAATCTGCTCAGGGGTATAAATGTCAATGTTCTACTGTCAATACACTGGTTAGTGTCGATGCGGCTTTTTCCCTGGTTGGCGTCATAATCAACGCCATTGTAAGTTACGCCGAGTTGATAATAGCGATCCTGCACCCCCGGGTAGGGGTTTACCCAGGCATAAACATGCTCACTTTCAAAATTGCCGTTGGTATTGTTGTCACAATAGACGGGAATTTTAATATCGTCAGATTCCCAAATCTTATCGCCGAGTTTGGCATTGCCTGGTACAGCAAAAGGTTGAATCGCTTCTGATTTTTCTACCGAGCCACCGGATGAACCAAAGTAGCAGTTCAGGGCAAGCGCAGACTTCAACGGCAGAAATAACAGACAGATGACGAGCAACACTCCCTTGCCAGCACTCATTTCTTCGCCTCCACGGCTTGTAAATGGCATTGTCCGCTGCAGTTGAGCGTCGTCATGCGTAACGCGCCGTAATCATCCATATAACCGAGATAAAACTGGCTGCCGCTATAATTTCCGGTGTTTGTGTTGACCGTACTAAAAGGCGCAACCATCACGGTTTTGAAGCCGGGGAGAACGCCTTTTTCATTTCGTCCCAGGTAGGCAATGGTCAGATAATACGCGGTAGGATTTTTCAGTGTTAGTTGGTTGCCCTGCTGGCTGACCTGTAACTGCAGTTCGACCTTTTCTCCTGCTTTCTTGCGTAATGCAGCCGGTCGCCAGAACACCTTGATACGACTCTGAATGGCGACTTGCAGAACGGCATGGTCGCTGTTTTTTTCCGGGGCGGGAGGAATTTCACGCATATTGTAGAAAAATAGCGTTTCGCGATCGCCCGGTAATTTTGTGGTCGAGGCTTGCTTTACTATCCGTACCTGCGTTGTTGCTTTCGGTTCCAGACGTTGTATCGGCGGCAGGGCGACCAGAAGATCATCGCTTTTCTCCCCTTTTTCATTTTCGAGCCAGGAATAAGCGAGGTAGGGGAGTTTATCGCTACGATTATCCACCCGCAGACTGGTAGCTTTATCATTAGCGTTAAACACAATACGAGTGCGATCGGGTTGTAGTGCAGCGTGGCTGCACAGACTGGCAACCAACAACAAAAGGGGGAGTCCTTTCATAAATGTCATTTTCATTTCCTTAATTAATGACAAGGTAAAATCAGGCGATTTGCGGTGTCTTCCATATGTTCAGGAAGATGGAGCGAGCAATGCTGGTTATCACCCCAGACCACGGTAAACTTTTGATTTTCAGCGACTCCGCTTAACCAGGCATGTCCTTCCTCGCCAACCATCCCCACGCTAATGCCGCTGTCATCCTGGCGGATATCCGCTCCGAGGGGAGGAAACTGACCGCTGGCGTTGCGAATGATGACGTTAACGTCTTTACCGGAACGGGAAGCCAGTGATTTGTAACCTATCGCGCCTTCAATCCACGTTTCTTTGATAACGTTTTCTGCAACTGTTACGCCGTCGGGTAAGTCATTCATGTTCACCGCCACGGTGGAAGGCTGGTAACTGGAAATCAACGGTACCACCGCAATGCCAAAATGGTTGGTGTAGTCGAGATTGCCCTGAACCGGAATATCTGCCACGCCATCGGTGCTGACCATCAGGCGTGGTTCATTGGTGGAGCTGTGGCGATGAAACGCTGCACCATATTGGATTGCGGTGAAAGAACCGCTCCAGCTGCTGCTGACGGAACTGTAATCATTGGCGGCATAGGTACCAGAAATATCCCACTCACCCGCTGAACTCAGGTGCTGATAGTTGCCGCTCACCTGGGCTCCATTGTCAGGACGGTCGGATTGCAGTCCGGCAGACATGCCCCAGCTATTACGTTCATCCAGCGTATCGTTCCACGACATGCGGTGTGTGGTGCTGTGGCTACTGTTTTGCATGTCATAGCCAACCCGACCACCGTTACCGAAGGGGAGCGAAATCGACAGGTAAATCTGGTTGTCGTGATCTTTATCTTCGTAATGGGTTGTATTGAATGACGTCGAAATAGAGATATCTCTCCAGTCACCAATATCAACATTAAAACCTGCCGTGATGTTGGCGGTCGTGGAGGCGTCTGCATTCCACCAGGTTTGATGTAGCAGGTTGGCGTAAAGATTGAGGTTTAGTGGGGTAATCGGTTGGCCCACAGATAAGCTGATCGTCTGTTTTTCGTCCTGCGCATCGCTGTCGTTGTATTTGTGATCCAGATAGTTGGCGTAGCTGTGAAAATGACGATCGGAGAAACGATAAGCGGCGAGGGAAATCGTGCTGTTAGTGGCATCCACTTGTTTGCTGTAATTAAAACGGTAGCTTAAGCCCCGCTCGTCCTGCTGAGTATCAAAATGGCTACTGGCCCACGTGACATCAAACGACAGCGCACCAAGCCACAGCATATTTTGCCCAATACCCATTGCGGTAGAATGGTAGTCATCACCAGAAAGCAGCAGGCCGCCGTACAGCGAGGTGTTTGACAGCATCCCCCAGGAAACTTCATTGCTAAAAAAGGTTTCATTTTCAGTTTGATGTGACATGGAGGGCCGTGGCTGACCCGCGGCCAGTTTATAGCGAACCTGTCCCTGACGAGTCAGGAAGGGCGTCGATGCTGCCGAAACCTGGAAATTGTTCACCCGACCATCTTCTTCCGTCACTTTGACATCCAGTGTGCCCTGAACAGACTGATTAAGGTCGTCAATGATAAATGGGCCTGGTGGGACTTTTTTCTGGTAAATGACGCGGCCTGATTGACTGATCGTCACCGTGGCATTGGTCTGTGCAATACCGCTAATTTGTGGGGCGTAGCCGCGTAGTTCCCATGGCAACATTCGATCGTTACTTGCCAGTGCCGCACCGGTATAAGAAAAACCGTCGAAAATATTGGAACTAAAATCCGTTTCGCCGAGGGTTAATTTTGAACCTAATTGCGGGTAATGCTGCCAACTTACTGATTTAGTGTATGATGGTGATTTTAAGGTGCTTGCGTGGCTTCCATTTCCATCAGATGTCCTTCCTGCTCCGCTACTGAAGGCGTGGTGCGTAACGGCAAAAGCACTGCCGGACATCAGCGCTATCTCTGCTCTCATTGCCGTAAAACATGGCAACTACAGTTCACTTACACCGCCTCTCAGCCCGGTACGCACCAGAAA
>NZ_MECT01000166.1:0-34210 GCF_001722145.1 Shigella sp. FC1544 | reverse complement strand
TAGTGCGCTGGGTTATCGCTCGCCACGGGAATATCTGCGGCAGCGGGCTTGTAATGGGTTAAGTGATAACAGATGTCTGGAAATATAGGGGCAAATCCAATTTTATTCGACAGGGATTAGGCATCGCCTTACAACCAGAGTTAACGCTGAAAAGCATTGCAGGTGAATTGTGTTCCGTTCCTCTCGAACCAACTTTCTATCGACAGATTTCGTTGCTGGCTAAAGAAAAGCCGGTAGAAGGCAGTCCACTGTTTTTACTACAAATGTGCATGGAACAATTAGTGGCGATTGGAAAAATTTGATATGAGACAGGATGGCGCATGAACACCATCCTGCAGTAACATTACTCTTTATTAAGAAATTTTACTGCCTTATCAGGGAAATCAGTAAACAGCCCATTTACACCCGCTTTGTTATACAGAGCATCATATAACTGATTCACATCAGGAGTGTATTCAGGCAGTTTATCTGACCGCACGGTATAAGGATGCACTACCAGTTTATTCTGCTGAGCATCTTGCACCATGCCAGTGAGTTTGATATTACCCGGCTGCGATGTCTCCTCAATCAACATATGGTAATCCGGACCAATACCATCTGCATATTCCGCCACCTGTTTCATGGCACCCGGCTTAAACATCCAGTCGTAGTTGTAATTAACCCAGCTTCCATCCGGCTGTTTCTGCTGCGTTTCATTCCAGTCGGTATAGGCAATCAGCTGTACCAGATTGAGCTCCATGCCCATTTTGGGTTCCAGCTCATTCTTAATACGCTTCAGCTCATCAGCATCAAAACATTGCAAATAAACTTTATCGTCTTTACCGGTGTAACCATATTTCTTCAGCACTTCCAGCGTTTTTGCCGCAATATCCTTCCCTTCCTGATGATGGAACCACGGCGCTTTGATTTCTGGATAAATACCGATATTTTTCCCGGTAGAGTGATTTAACCCCTGAACAAATTCAATCTCTTCTTCAAAGGTGTGCACCCGGAAGTCGGACTTACCCATTGGGAAACGCCCCGGATAAGTCTGCACTTTTTTACCGTTTTCAATATCGAAACCTTCGGTAAATTTCAACGACTTAATTTCATCCAGCGTGAAATCTATCGCGTAGTAACGACCGTCTTTGCGCGCCCGATCCGGGAAACGATCGGCAACATCAGTAACACGATCGAGATAATGGTCATGCAGAACAACCAGATGGTCGTCTTTGGTCATCACCAAATCCTGTTCCAGATAATCCGCTCCCTGCGCATACGCCATCGCTTTTGCTGGCAGCGTATGCTCCGGCAAATATCCACTGGCACCGCGATGGGCGATGACTATTTTTTCGTTGCTGTCCGCCGCCATTGCACTGCTTCCCATGACTATAGTGCTCATCATGATCGCCATGCTAAGGTTTTTCAGCGTCAATTTCATGCCATTAGCCTCCGTTGCGTTTTTGTAGTAATTGTTCATGGCGACGTTTTTCGCCAATCATCACAACAATCAACAAGATAACCGCCAGAATGCTGCCGCCAATCATTACCATAAAGCCGCCATCCCAGCCGAAGAAGTCCACGGTGTAGCCAACAATCGCGCTCGCCGCCACCGAACCGCCCAGGTAACCAAACAGCCCGGTAAAGCCCGCTGCCGTACCTGCCGCTTTTTTCGGTGCCAGTTCCAGCGCATGCAGACCGATCAGCATCACAGGACCGTAGATCAGGAAGCCGATAACAATCATACAAATCATATCGACGGTTGGGTTACCTGCCGGGTTCATCCAGTAAACGATAGTCGCGATGGTCACCAGTGTCATAAAGAAAACGCCGGTTGCCCCACGGTTGCCACGGAAGACTTTATCCGACATCCAGCCGCACAGCAGAGTGCCCGGAATACCTGCATATTCATAAAGGAAGTAGGCCCAGGAGGATTTATCCAGCGCGAAATGCTTAACCTCTTTCAGATAAGTCGGTGACCAGTCGAGGATGCCGTAACGCAGCAGATAAACGAACACGTTGGCGATGGCGATATACCACAGCAGTTTGTTCGGCAGTACGTACTGCATGAAGATTTGCTTCGCCGTCAGCTCCTGTTCCGCTTTTTCGTTATAGTCGTCCGGATAATCATTTTTGTACTCTTCGATCGGCGGCAAGCCACAGGATTGCGGGGTATCGCGCATCATCGCAAAGGCGAATAATGCCACCAGAATGGCGCAGAAAGCAGGCATATAGAGCGCCGCATGCCAGTCATTGAACCAGGCCATCCCCAGCAGGAACAGCAGCGGCGGAATACCACCACCAACGTTGTGCGCACAGTTCCACACTGACACAATGCCGCCACGTTCTTTCTGCGACCACCAGTGCACCATAGTACGACCACACGGCGGCCACCCCATCCCCTGGAACCAACCGCAGAGGAACAAAAGTACAAACATCACCGCAATGCTCGACGTCGCCCATGGCACAAAGCCCATAAACAACATCACTGCCGCCGCCAGAATCAAACCTGCGGGGAGGAAAACGCGCGGATTCGAGCGATCTGATACCGAACCCATTATGAATTTCGAAAATCCATAAGCGATCGAGATCCCCGAAAGCGCGAAACCTAAATCACCGCGAGAGAATCCCTGCTCGACCAGATAAGGCATAGCAAGCGCAAAGTTCTTACGAACCAAATAGTAAGCCGCATAGCCAAAGAATATCCCCAAGAAAATTTGCCAGCGCAATCGACGATAAGTCGGATCGATCTCCGCAGCAGGTAAGCGCGCTTTGTGTGGCGCTGGTTTAAAAATACTCAACATTGATAGCCTCCGTGGCCCGTGGTCTTATTTATGATTAACAGCCTGATTCAGTGAGAGAACCTGCCGTTTCTTGAGTTGCCGCGATGTTAAGAAAACATTCATAAATTAAATGTGAATTGCCGCACACATTATTAAATAAGATTTACAAAATGTTCAAAATGACGCATGAAATCACGTTTCACTTTCGAATTATGAGCGAACATGCTCGAAATCAAACAATTCATGTTTTTACTATGGCTAAATGGTAAAAAACGAACTTCAGAGGGATAACAATGAAAACTCGCGACTCGCAATCAAGTGACGTGATTATCATTGGCGGCGGCGCAACGGGAGCCGGGATTGCCCGCGACTGTGCCCTGCGCGGGCTGCGCGTGATTTTGGTTGAGCGCCACGACATCGCAACCGGTGCCACCGGGCGTAACCACGGCCTGCTGCACAGCGGTGCGCGCTATGCGGTAACCGATGCGGAATCGGCCCGCGAATGCATTAGTGAAAACCAGATCCTGAAACGCATTGCACGTCACTGCGTTGAACCAACCAACGGCCTGTTTATCACCCTGCCGGAAGATGACCTCTCATTCCAGGCCACTTTTATTCGCGCCTGCGAAGAAGCAGGGATCAGCGCAGAAGCTATAGACCCGCAGCAAGCGCGCATTATCGAACCTGCCGCCAACCCGGCACTGATTGGCGCGGTGAAAGTTCCGGATGGCACCGTTGATCCATTTCGTCTGACCGCAGCAAACATGCTGGATACCAAAGAACACGGTGCCGTTATCCTTACCGCTCATGAAGTCACGGGGCTGATTCGTGAAGGCGCGACGGTGTGCGGTGTTCGTGTACGTAACCATCTCACCGGCGAAACTCAGGCCCTTCATGCACCTGTCGTGGTTAATGCCGCTGGGATCTGGGGGCAACACATTGCCGAATATGCCGATCTGCGCATTCGCATGTTCCCGGCGAAAGGATCGCTGCTGATCATGGATCACCGCATTAACCAGCATGTGATTAACCGCTGCCGTAAACCTTCCGACGCCGATATTCTGGTGCCTGGCGATACCATTTCGCTGATTGGTACCACCTCTTTACGTATTGATTACAACGAGATTGACGATAATCGAGTGACGGCAGAAGAGGTTGATATTCTGCTGCGTGAAGGGGAAAAACTGGCCCCCGTGATGGCGAAAACGCGCATTTTGCGGGCCTATTCTGGCGTGCGCCCGCTGGTTGCCAGCGATGACGATCCGAGCGGACGTAACGTCAGCCGTGGCATCGTGCTGCTCGACCATGCTGAACGCGATGGTCTGGACGGATTTATCACCATCACCGGTGGCAAACTGATGACCTATCGGCTGATGGCTGAATGGGCTACCGACGCGGTATGCCGCAAACTGGGCAACACGCGCCCCTGTACGACTGCCGATCTGGCACTGCCTGGTTCACAAGAACCCGCTGAAGTTACCTTGCGTAAAGTCATCTCCTTGCCTGCCCCGCTGCGCGGTTCTGCGGTTTATCGTCATGGCGATCGCACGCCTGCCTGGCTGAGCGAAGGCCGTCTGCACCGTAGCCTGGTATGTGAGTGCGAAGCGGTAACTGCGGGTGAAGTGCAGTACGCGGTAGAAAATTTAAACGTTAATAGCCTGCTGGATTTACGCCGTCGTACCCGTGTGGGGATGGGCACCTGCCAGGGCGAACTCTGCGCCTGCCGCGCTGCCGGACTGCTGCAACGGTTTAACGTCACGACGTCCGCGCAATCTATCGAGCAACTTTCCACCTTCCTTAACGAACGCTGGAAAGGCGTGCAACCCATCGCCTGGGGAGACGCACTGCGCGAAAGCGAATTTACCCGCTGGGTTTATCAGGGACTGTGTGGTCTGGAGAAGGAGCAGAAAGATGCGCTTTGATACTGTCATTATGGGCGGCGGCCTCGCCGGATTACTCTGTGGCCTGCAACTGCAAAAACACGGCCTGCGCTGTGCCATTGTCACGCGTGGTCAAAGCGCGTTGCATTTCTCATCCGGTTCGCTGGATTTGCTGAGCCATCTGCCAGATGGTCAACCCGTGGCAGACATTCACAGTGGACTGGAATCTTTGCGTCAGCAGGCACCTGCACATCCTTACTCTCTTCTCGGGCCACAACGCGTGCTCGATCTCGCTTGCCAGGCGCAGGCATTAATCGCTGAAAGCGGTGCGCAATTGCAGGGCAGCGTAGAACTGGCTCACCAGAGGATTACGCCGCTCGGCACTCTGCGCTCTACCTGGCTAAGTTCGCCAGAAGTCCCCGTCTGGCCGTTGCCCGCGAAGAAAATATGTGTGGTCGGGATAAGCGGCCTGATGGATTTTCAGGCGCATCTTGCGGCGGCTTCGTTGCGCGAACTGGATCTTTCGGTTGAAACCGCAGAAATAGAGCTGCCGGAACTGGATGTCCTGCGCAATAACGCCACCGAATTTCGCGCTGTGAATATCGCCCGTTTCCTTGATAATGAAGAAAACTGGCCGCTGTTACTTGATGCGCTTATTCCTGTCGCCAATACCTGCGAAATGATCCTGATGCCTGCCTGCTTCGGCCTGGCCGATGACAAACTGTGGCGTTGGTTGAATGAAAAACTACCTTGTTCACTGATGCTTTTGCCAACGCTGCCGCCTTCCGTGCTGGGCATTCGTCTGCAAAACCAGTTACAGCGCCAGTTTGTGCGCCAGGGTGGCGTGTGGATGCCGGGCGATGAAGTGAAAAAAGTGACCTGTAAAAATGGCGTAGTGAATGAAATCTGGACCCGCAATCACGCCGATATTCCGCTACGTCCACATTTCGCGGTTCTCGCCAGCGGCAGTTTCTTTAGTGGCGGACTGGTAGCGGAACGTAACGGCATTCGCGAGCCGATTCTCGGCCTTGATGTGCTACAAACCGCCACGCGGGGTGAATGGTATAAGGGCGATTTTTTTGCGCCGCAACCGTGGCAGCAGTTCGGTGTAACCACTGATGAGACGCTATGCCCGTCGCAGGCAGGGCAAACCATTGAGAACCTGTTTGCCATCGGTTCGGTGCTGGGCGGATTTGATCCCATCGCCCAGGGATGCGGCGGCGGTGTTTGTGCCGTCAGTGCTTTACATGCCGCTCAACAGATTGCCCAACGCGCAGGAGGCCAACAATGAACGACACCAGCTTCGAAAACTGCATTAAGTGCACCGTCTGCACCACCGCCTGCCCGGTGAGCCGGGTGAATCCCGGTTATCCAGGGCCAAAACAAGCCGGGCCGGATGGCGAGCGTCTGCGTTTGAAAGATGGCGCACTGTATGACGAGGCGCTGAAATATTGCATCAACTGCAAACGTTGTGAAGTCGCCTGCCCGTCCGATGTGAAGATTGGCGATATTATCCAGCGCGCGCGGGCAAAATATGACACCACGCGCCCGTCGCTGCGTAATTTTGTGTTGAGTCATACCGACCTGATGGGTAGCGTTTCCACGCCGTTCGCACCAATCGTCAACACCGCTACCTCGCTGAAACCGGTGCGGCAGCTGCTTGATGCGGCGTTAAAAATCGATCATCGTCGCACGCTACCGAAATACTCCTTCGGCACGTTCCGTCGCTGGTATCGCAGCATAGCGGCTCAGCAAGCACAATATAAAGACCAGGTCGCTTTCTTTCACGGCTGCTTCGTTAACTACAACCATCCGCAGTTAGGTAAAGATTTAATTAAAGTGCTCAACGCAATGGGTACCGGTGTACAACTGCTCAGCAAAGAAAAATGCTGCGGCGTACCGCTAATCGCCAACGGCTTTACCGATAAAGCACGCAAACAGGCAATTACGAATGTAGAGTCGATCCGCGAAGCTGTGGGAGTAAAAGGCATTCCGGTGATTGCCACCTCCTCAACCTGTACATTTGCCCTGCGCGACGAATACCCGGAAGTGCTGAATGTCGACAACAAAGGCTTGCGCGATCATATCGAACTGGCAACCCGCTGGCTGTGGCGCAAGCTGGACGAAGGCAAAACGTTACCGCTGAAACCGCTGCCGCTGAAAGTGGTTTATCACACTCCGTGCCATATGGAAAAAATGGGCTGGACGCTCTACACCCTGGAGCTGTTGCGTAAAATCCCGGGGCTTGAGTTAACGGTGCTGGATTCCCAGTGCTGCGGTATTGCGGGTACTTACGGTTTCAAAAAAGAGAACTACCCCACCTCACAAGCCATCGGCGCACCACTGTTCCGCCAGATAGAAGAAAGCGGCGCAGATCTGGTGGTCACCGACTGCGAAACCTGTAAATGGCAGATTGAGATGTCCACAAGTCTTCGCTGCGAACATCCGATTACGCTACTGGCCCAGGCGCTGGCTTAAACTCCTTTCTGATGCCCGGTAAGCATGTGGTTACCGGGCATTTTTGCGTACACGATTCCGTGCCCAATGTATGCGTTGCAACGCAGTGAAAATTCCTCTGAAAACGTCTCGCAAAGGCTGAAACTGGCAGATGTCAAAGGCCTGGGATAACCGTAATGTCGCGTCATCATAAATATCAGGTGACGGACAACCATGACCGAATCAACAACCTCCTCCCCGCATGATGCGGTATTTAAAACCTTTATGTTCACACCCGAAACCGCACGGGATTTTCTCGAAATACATTTACCAGAACCACTGCGCAAGCTTTGCAACCTGCAAACCTTACGCCTGGAACCCACTAGTTTTATTGAAAAAAGTTTACGCGCTTACTACTCGGATGTTTTGTGGTCCGTGGAAACCAGCGACGGTGACGGCTATATCTACTGCGTGATTGAACATCAAAGCTCTGCAGAAAAGAATATGGCTTTTCGGCTAATGCGCTATGCCACTGCCGCCATGCAGCGTCACCTGGATAAAGGCTATGACAGAGTTCCGCTGGTGGTGCCATTGCTGTTTTATCATGGCGAAACATCGCCCTACCCGTACTCACTTAACTGGCTGGATGAGTTTGACGATCCGCAACTTGCCCGGCAGTTGTACACCGAAGCTTTTCCGTTGGTGGATATCACCATCGTACCTGACGATGAGATCATGCAACATCGGCGTATAGCTCTGCTGGAACTGATTCAAAAGCATATTCGCGACCGCGATTTAATCGGCATGGTCGACAGGATCACCACGCTTTTGGTTAGAGGCTTCACTAATGACAGCCAGCTACAAACACTGTTTAATTATCTGCTGCAATGCGGCGATACCTCCCGTTTCACCCGTTTTATTGAGGAGATTGCCGAACGTTCACCACTACAAAAGGAGAGATTAATGACTATTGCTGAACGGCTACGGCAGGAAGGGCATCAAATTGGCTGGCAGGAAGGTATGCATGAACAAGCCATTAAAATTGCTTTGCGCATGCTGGAACAGGGCATTGATCGTGACCAGGTGCTCGCGGCCACCCAGCTAAGCGAAGCCGATCTGGCAGCGAATAACCACTAATTAACACAGGCCCACAGCCGATCCCCATGGGCCTTTGATATCAATAACTACCTTTTATGCGTGGCCCATTTTTGCCTGATTTAAACATCGCCAGTCGTTGATCCAGGGCATCGCTGTAGAGCATCGTGTCAACGCCAACAGCGACAAAGTTCGCTCCCCACGCCAGGCATTGCTGCGCCATATCAGGAGCCACAGCCAGAAAACCAGCCGCTTTACCCACAGCACGGATCCGCCGAATGCTGGTTTCAATAATTCGCTGCACTTCCGGGTGCCCGGCGTTATCCGGGTAGCCCAACGACGCAGAAAGATCCGCTGGTCCAATAAACACGCCATCAATCCCTTCGACGTCGAGGATCTCGTCCAGGTTATCCAGTGCCGTTTTACTTTCCACCTGCACTAACAGACAAAGCGAATCGTTGACTTGCGCCATGTAATTCTCAATGCGTCCCCAGCGCGCAGCCCGTGCCACACTGGCCCCAACACCACGCTCACCGTAGGGAGGATAGCGCGTGGCAGACGCCACCTGACGAGCCTGATCGGCAGTATCGACCATCGGGATCAATAGAGTTTGCGCGCCAATATCCAGAACTTGTTTAATCAGCGATTTACTGCCTTCCACCGGACGGATCACGGGTTGGCTGGCATAGGGCGCTACCGCCTGTAGCTGGTGATAAAGATCCTGAATGGTGTTTGGCGCGTGCTCCCCGTCAATCAGCAACCAGTCATAACCGGAAGTAGCGGCAATTTCTGCCATATAAGAAGTAGTCGAGCTTAACCACAGACCAATTTGCACTTCGCCCTTGCGTAAACGTTCTTTAAAGGGATTGGTTAATAATGCGTTCATCGTGTTCCTTAACCTATTTAATGATGTGCCACGTCGGTCTGCGCAACAGTACGATTTACACGCAGAGTGAAAATAATCAGCGAACCGATGACCGCCACCGCTGCCAGTGTCAGTAATCCTGCCGCATCGCTGGCAAATAACGTTTCTGCTTTCACGCGCAGGATCGGGGCAATAAACCCGCCCACTGCACCAAACAGGTTTACAAAACCAATCCCCGCAGCCAGCGCCGTACCGGAAAGCAGTTGTGTCGGCATCGTCCAGAACACCGGCTGCACGGCAATAAACCCGATAGCTGCAACACACAGCGCTACGATCGCCATTACTGGAGAAAGCAGCCCGGACAGACCAATACCAATGCCCGCCGCCAGTAATGTCAGCGCTGCGACATTACGCCGTTCGCCGGTTTTATCGGAATAGCGCGGAATAAGCCAGGTCCCAAACAAGGCCGCAACCCACGGAATGGCGGTGACCACCGACGCTGTAAAGCCCACTTTTGTTCCCAGCAATGCCGCAACCTGGGTCGGCAGGAAGAAAATTAATCCGTAAACCGCCACCTGAATGGTCAGGTAGATAATCGCTAGTTGCCAGACTCGGCCATTACGCAGCGCATCGCTCAGCCGAGAAGTCACTTTCTGTTGTTCTTCACTTGCCAGTTGATTGATAAGCAACGTTTTTTCTTGTTTACTCAGAAAACGTGCCTGCTCCGGTGTGTCATCAAGCCAAAAGAATGTGAATACCCCAGCACCGACTGCCAACAATCCTTCAATCACAAACATCCAGAACCAGCCGGGATGCCCCATAAATCCATGCATCTCCAACAGCGCGCCGGAAAGCGGTGATCCCAGTGTTAACGCCAGCGGTGCGCCCATATAGAACAGCCCCATAATGCTGGCGCGATTACGCTGCGGAAACCATTGCGAGGTGAGATAAATCATACCAGGGAAAAATCCGGCCTCCGCAGCACCAAGCAGAGTGCGAACTATCAGAAATTTCGCTTCAGTATCGGCCCATGCCATGGCTGCCGAAAGAAATCCCCACAGCAGTGTTGTCGTACCAATCCAGGTTCTGGCCCCCAGTTTGCGCATCAAAAGATTCGCCGGAACACCCAGAAACGCATATACCACAAAGAAAATGCCTGCTTCCAGCGCATAAGCTTCATTACTCAACCCGGTATCAATCTGGTAGGTCTGTTTGGCAAAACCGATATTCGAACGGTCGAGAAACGCCAGCACATACAGCTCCAACATAAACGGAATTAAACGCACACGGTTTTTCTTCACCACGGCGTCAAGCAAAGCGGTGCTCATAAAAAGCTCCTTAGAATATGTGGGCGTTACCGTTGTCACAGCAACGCCCGGAGTGATTAGTGGCTGTAGGGGCGTTTCAAATTGCAGTCACGATTGAGTTCGACGCCAAAACCGGGTTTATCAAGCACTGATTTATGAATACGACCATTCACCGGAACCGGCTCATTGAGCAGAATCGGGTCAAACTGCGGACGCATCGTTGAACAATCCGGGCTGGTCATCAGGAATTCGCTGAATGGCGTATTGGTGAAGGTGATCACCGCATG
Source organism: Shigella sp. FC1544 (assembly GCF_001722145.1). NCBI lineage: Bacteria > Pseudomonadati > Pseudomonadota > Gammaproteobacteria > Enterobacterales > Enterobacteriaceae > Shigella > Shigella sp. FC1544. The sequence continues at coordinate 23,578 of NZ_MECT01000166.1, read as the reverse complement.
GTGAGAGTAAACAGACGAACCGTGCGGCACCACCAGTTGCCCCCTGGATTTGGCGATTGCGGCAATTTCCACCAGCGTGGTAAACCACCGCACCAGCCAACATCCGGCTGCATAATGTCGATACCGGTTTCTGAAAGCGTACGAAAAGATTGCAGTGTGCCGTGGTGCTCACCGCTGGTGACCATCATTCCGACTGGCGCGTTGCGTTTCAGTTCGCGATAACCTTCATACTGCTGTGGCGGCAGGCACTCTTCGATCCATTTCAGGTTATAGGGCGCGCAAGCGTGGGCTAGTTTGGTCGCATAGTTCACGTCCTGACTCATCCAGCAGTCGAGCATTAACCAGAAATCTTCACCGCATTTTTCACGCATATCCGCGACCATAGCGGCATCTTTGCGGATCCCCGCATCGCCATCATGTGGCCCCCAGTGCGTCGGCATTTTGCCACCGATAAAGCCCATCTCTTTTGCCAGATCCGGACGCGCACCTGTGGCGTAGAACTGAATCTCATCACGAACAGCGCCGCCTAAAAGTTTATAAACCGGAAGCCCGACCACTTTGCCGAACAGATCCCACAGAGCCAGATCGACACAGGAAATCGTATTCATCACCAAGCCACCAGAGCCGGAGTAATACAGGGTGGCATTGAGCATTTGATCGTGGATCAGTTTGATATCACTGACACATTTACCCTCAATGAAACAGTTAAGGTGTTTTTCGACGATAAAACAGCCCATTTCACCGGCTGTCGAAACAGCGAATCCGGTCTGGCCGTTTTCTGCTTCGACTTCAACAACCAACGTGCCAAGAACGTTAATGCCAAATGACTGGCGTGACTGCTCGTAATCGCGGTATTTACTCATCGGGGTGGCAATATGATCGTCTATCCAGTGATTCGCCCCCTGGTCGTTATAATCACCGCCGCCAGCGCCTTTTTCTGCTGTCGCACCGCCAGTAAACCAGGCGCGAACCTGTTTAATTTTTGGTAGGGTCATGATGTTCTCCATTGTTATGAGGCTTGTAAGTCAAAGGGACTTTTCCATCCCAACAGACGTGAAATATCCCTGGCGCAGGCAATGGCCTTGCCCGCCAGATAATCACGGTATTCTTCATTGATTTGTAAGCGGGTACCGACCACCGAGATCGCAGCGGTAAGCTCGTTATTGGCGTTAAACACCGGCGCAGCGACACAACGGACATCGGGGTAATCTTCGCCGTTGTCATAGCTCCAGCCCTGACGGCGAATACGCGCCAGTTCTTCGTGAAGTTGCTGTGGATGAGTAATCGTTGTGGGTGTCGCCTGCTCCCAGACCAGCCCTTCGATAATACTTTGCTGTACCGCTGCAGGTTGCCAGGCAAGCAGGCATTTACCTATTCCGGAGCGATAAAGCGAAAGGCTTTTTCCTTCATGGGAACGCACGCTGATAGTGGCTGATGACTCCACTTTTAAAATGTAATAAGCGCTGCCGTTATCAATAATCCCCAGATGACATAACAGCCCGGTGGTATCCATCAGTTGCGTCAAACGCGGTCGAGCCAGTTCCCGGAGATCCATCTTGCTTAACGCATGACCAGAAAGCTCCACCAGCCTGGTCCACAAACAAAAATTTTCCAGGTGATCAAGGCTAAGAAAACGCTGACGCCTGAGTTCATTAAGCAGCAAATAGGCCGTGCTTTTAGGGATTCCCAATGTGTCAATGATCGTCGCAGCACTACAGGGGCCAATGCGGGCAATCAAATTGAGAATATCAATAGCCCGTGTCAGGGCGGGAACTTTGCTTGATTCCAACATACTGGACTCCAGTCTTAGATACTGGAATCAGTCTCGTTGCTCAGGGGGAGTAAAATTGTGAAGCGCATCAAATCCCGCTCCTCGTCCAGCGGACTGGAGAAATTACGCACAAATTTGTGAATCAGTGCACGGATTTTTTCTTATTGAGTGCAACAGGTTGGACAAGTTTTGCCGGAGGGGGAATGTGCCGGTGCAGTAAACCGGCACAGAGTGGCGGAATCAGACAGATAAGGTCATGGACTCAATAACCTCAATCCAGCCATGCTCACTGGCGATATCCTGGCCGTTTAACCAACGGCGCAGCATATTCAGTGCCATCATTGCGCACACTTCCTGACGGATAGCCAGGCTGTAGCGCGTAGTGCTGAAACACACACGCAGAGCGAAAGTGCCGTCTGGTGTGGCTAGCGCAAAGTTGAGATGTTCGTTCTCGAAACCCGAAACAGCCAGTGCCAGCCCGGCAAAATGGTTGGCCCGCCGTTCTGTAATCCAGTGCGCAGTTTGCGCCAGGTTTTCTTCCTGTGAAGGAACCACTTCACACGCCAGCAATGGAGCACCTGCGCGAGAAAGTTGCAAAGCCAATAAACCACCGGTGAATTGCTCGCTCAACGTCAGGCTGAACTGGCGGTTTTGCAATTCGCGACTGATCTGCGCGGGCAGTCCTTCGGTGCCTTCGAAAATCACGCTCTGTCCGGCAACACGTTTAACGTCCAGCCACAGTTTTTCCATCGCCTGTTGCTCGCTTGCCGGTCCGGTGAGTTTCAGTTCGATAATCGGCATTGAAGAGCGATAGCCCATTGTTACGCCCGGCGGCAGTTGTAGAGTGTCCAGGCTTTGTGCCAGATCGCTTTCCGAACGACCAAAGGTAGTTAAACGCAGACAAACCGGCGGCTGTGGTAAAGAAAAACGCTCGCGCAGGCGCGGCAGGATTTCGTGCTCGACCATCACCTTAAATTCTGACGGTACGCCGGGAGTAAAGAACATCAGGCAACGATTAAGCTGCACGGCAAAACCACAGGCGGTGCCTACCGGGTTATTGATAAATTCAGCACTGGCAGGCAGCTCCGCTTGTTTACGGTTGCTCGGTGCCATTACTCGTCCACGTTCGTGGAAATAGCGTTCCATCTCTTTGAGCCAGGCTTCATGCAGCACCAGGCCTTCACCTTTTGCTGTCGCAGCGGCGAGTGCGCTTAAATCATCGCTGGTCGGTCCCAGCCCGCCGTTAACGATCAGCACATCGGCGTGCTGACTACGTTCGCGAAGAATGGTGACTAAGTCATCAAGGTTATCCCCCACCGTATTGCGGCGAGATAATGGCAGCCCCTGATGAAAGAAAAAATCGGCCAGCCAGGCAGCGTTAGTGTCAACGATTTGCCCGTGTAACACTTCATCCCCGGTGGATAACATTTCCACTTTTAACATGGTTATCTCCTGCTTTTGTTATCGAATCACTATAACGCAAAGGGAGATAAGGCGTAGTAAGAAACTGAATGGCGCGACAGAATGCCGCGCCGGAAGGGATCAGAAACTGGCGTTAACCCCAACATACGGGCCGTCAGCCACGGCGTTGTCGCGGTTACCATCTTTACCCGACAAATTCAGGTAGCGATAACCCGCCTCAATACTGACTGGACGCATAATGGTGTAACGCGCGCCAGCATTCGCTTCCTCATAACTTTGAATACCGCTGGAGAGTGAATCCGGAGAGTAGTAATACTCGCCAAACAAACGGAAGCTGTTGCCAATTTTCCACTGCAAACCACCTCCTACCGCTGCGGCATAACCTTCATCGCCGTAATTCGGGTTGGTGTAAACGCCTTTTCCGCCAACGGTCGCCATTAACGGCCCTAGAGGCAGATTCAACCCCAGCCCCACGCCAGCGACGTCACCGTCGTCGTCGTTATGTGTCCAGTTACCGCTTAACGCCAGGCCCGTCGATTCAGTCCCAAAACCGACACCAATATTGGTGTATTCTTTACCCGCCTGACCGCTGATGCTCATTGCATTGACCGATGCAGAAACCAACAGCATTCCGGCCAGACCTGCTAGCGCAATTTTTTTCATTATCCCCTTTCCCACAAGCAATTAATCAAAATTCCCAAAGCTGCGGGATTGTACTGCCTGGCACAGAGGATTCAATGAGCGAAAAAAGGGATCTAGTCACTTATTGTAACTAAATACTTCTTAAATAATTAAACGCCGAAAAAATAAACACACTTTACCGATACACACAAAAATAATAATAAGTGCAGTTATCATCGCAAAAGAGATTACTGTCACTTTCACATATTTCTGAGTTACCGTATTCTCATGGTTTCTTTTTATTTATAAGGAATACCCCTGTGCGACAACGGACTATTGTATGCCCTTTGATTCAAAATGATGGTGCTTATCTGCTGTGCAAAATGGCCGACGATCGCGGCGTTTTCCCCTGTCAATGGGCGCTTTCGGGTGGCGGCGTGGAGTATGGCGAACGAATTGAAGAGGCACTACGCCGCGAAATTCGCGAAGAACTGGGAGAACAGCTGCTTTTGACAGAAATCACGCCGTGGACCTTCAGCGATGATATTCGCACCAAGACGTATGCAGATGGTCGCAAGGAAGAGATTTATATGATTTACCTGATTTTTGACTGCGTTTCTGCCAACCGAGAAGTGAAAATAAACGAAGAGTTTCAGGACTACGCGTGGGTAAAACCTGAAGATCTGGTGCATTATGATTTGAATGTTGCCACCCGAAAAACGTTACGTTTGAAAGGTCTTCTTTAACAATGATGACAGCCATCACTGGCTGTCAGATTGAAAATTTAGTGGTTAACGAATTCCCCATCCAGATAAACTTTGCCTTTCTCCACATGCATGACTAAACCATCCAGATAATCAGGTTTAAATGTCGCATCACGCTTATTTTTAGCAATATATGTCAGGCAATGATTATGGGTGAAAATAACGATATTTTTATCAGGCGCTTTGCTTTGTAAGTCCTTAATTGCACTATAAATCTCATTACCGCACTGAAGAAGTCGTTTATCTACCGTCAGCTTTTTACCCGCGGAAAACCAGGTCGCCGACTGAATGGTCCGGACGGTATTACTGGAATAAAGATCGAAATCAGGGATGTCAGCGCTAAAAGCGTTGCCCAGTTCACGGGCATCCTGGGTACCTTTAACCGTAATACCTGTTTTATCTGACAAGCATTGATTGGTTGAACGATCGCAACGTTCAGCATGGCGAAACAAAACGACAACCGGGTGCTGCTGTGCCAGTCTGGCCAATGTTTTATTGTCGATACGTGGCAAACCATTGCTACTCCAGGCGGCATGAGTACCCAGTCCGGCAATTGCAGCGAGCGCCAGTAAAATGATGAAATATTTTTTTGACTTCAATGATGAGCGGCAAAAAGCTAACACGTAAACTCCACCTATAGACAAGCGCAACCTGACAATTACCGTGAAATTGAGCGACATTTCTGGCGATAATTAGCAGTTGGTGTAATATTAAAAATCCTACGATGTCGGCAAAATGCCTCAAAATTTTGCCAAATGCAAAGCCTAAATAAGAAAAAATATAAAAACTTCAATATTTACGTCTAATATTAGTTTCTTAAGGTTAAGTTAATATTCTATCCTTAAATTTTCGCTCCAAATGGCAAAATATACACAACACTCTTTATAGCAAATATAAGTGGACAGGTATTCAATGGCGGAAGGAAAAGCAATGTCAGAATTTTTGCCTTTTTCGCGACCAGCAATGGGCGTGGAGGAACTCGCTGCAGTTAAAGAGGTTCTCGAATCCGGTTGGATCACAACCGGTCCGAAGAATCAGGCGCTTGAGCAAGCCTTTTGCCAGTTGACGGGAAATCAGCATGCCATCGCGGTCAGTTCAGCCACCGCCGGAATGCATATCACGCTAATGGCGTTGGAAATTGGCAAGGGCGATGAAGTGATTACGCCTTCCCTGACCTGGGTTTCAACCCTCAATATGATTTCCTTGTTGGGTGCAACGCCGGTAATGGTGGATGTCGACCGCGATACGCTGATGGTCACGCCTGAAGCGATCGAGTCAGCCATTACGCCACGCACTAAAGCCATCATTCCGGTGCATTATGCCGGTGCGCCAGCAGATATTGACGCCATTCGCGCCATTGGCGAACGTTACGGCATCGCAGTTATCGAAGATGCTGCCCATGCCGTCGGTACGTATTACAAAGGGCGACATATTGGCGCAAAATGTACCGCTATTTTTTCATTTCATGCCATTAAAAATATTACCTGTGCGGAAGGTGGCCTGATTGTAACTGATAATGAAAACCTTGCCCGCCAGCTACGGATGCTGAAATTTCACGGCCTGGGTGTCGATGCCTATGACAGACAAACCTGGGGCCGTGCACCGCAGGCTGAAGTCTTAACACCGGGCTATAAGTACAATCTGACCGATATTAACGCCGCGATTGCCCTGACACAGTTAGCAAAATTAGAGCACCTCAACACCCGTCGGCGCGAAATTGCCCAGCAATATCAGCAAGCACTGGCAGCTCTCCCCTTTCAGCCATTAAGCCTTCCCGCCTGGCCGCACGTTCACGCCTGGCATCTGTTTATTATTCGTGTCGATGAACAACGTTGTGGTATCAGTCGCGATGCGTTGATGGAAGCGTTAAAAGAAAGAGGCATTGGTACCGGGTTACATTTCCGCGCCGCTCACACACAAAAATATTATCGCGAGCGTTTTCCCACGCTGTCGTTACCGAATACCGAATGGAATAGCGAACGCATCTGTTCTTTGCCGCTGTTCCCGGATATGACTACCGCAGATGCCGACCGTGTCATCACAGCCCTTCAGCAACTCGCAGGACAATAAGCCATGTTTGAAATCCACCCTGTTAAGAAAGTCTCGGTGGTTATTCCCGTTTATAACGAGCAGGAAAGCTTACCGGAATTAATCAGGCGCACCACCACAGCCTGTGAATCGTTGGGGAAAGAGTATGAGATCCTGCTGATTGATGACGGCAGTAGCGATAATTCCGCGCATATGCTGGTCGAAGCCTCACAAGCGGAGAACAGCCATATTGTGTCTATTTTGCTTAACCGCAATTACAGGCAACATTCAGCGATTATGGCGGGATTCAGTCACGTTACTGGCGACTTAATTATTACCCTTGATGCCGATCTCCAGAATCCGCCAGAAGAAATCCCCCGCCTAGTGGCAAAAGCCGATGAAGGTTACGACGTGGTAGGGACTGTACGCCAGAACCGCCAGGACAGCTGGTTTCGTAAAACAGCTTCGAAGATGATTAACCGGCTTATTCAGCGCACCACCGGCAAAGCGATGGGTGACTACGGTTGTATGCTGCGCGCCTATCGCCGTCATATTGTCGATGCGATGTTGCACTGCCATGAACGTAGCACCTTTATCCCGATTCTGGCGAATATCTTCGCCCGCCGTGCCATTGAAATTCCAGTACATCATGCCGAGCGTGAGTTTGGTGAATCCAAATACAGTTTTATGCGCCTGATTAATTTGATGTACGACCTGGTGACCTGCCTTACCACAACGCCGCTACGTATGCTGAGTCTGCTCGGCAGCATTATTGCGATTGGAGATTTTAGCATTGCGGTGCTGCTGGTGATTTTACGCCTGACCTTCGGACCACAATGGGCGGCAGAAGGCGTCTTTATGCTATTTGCCGTGCTGTTTACTTTTATTGGCGCTCAGTTTATCGGCATGGGATTACTCGGTGAATATATCGGCAGGATCTACACCGATGTCCGCGCCCGCCCCCGCTATTTTGTTCAGCAAGTTATCCGTCCATCCAGCAAGGAAAATGAATAATGAAAACCGTCGTTTTTGCCTACCACGATATGGGATGCCTCGGTATTGAAGCTCTGCTGGCTGCCGGTTACGAAATTAGCGCCATTTTTACCCATACCGATAATCCCGGTGAAAAAGCCTTTTATGGTTCGGTGGCTCATCTGGCGGCGGAAAGAGGCATTCCGGTTTATGCGCCGGATAACGTTAATCATCCGCTGTGGGTGGAACGCATTGCCCAACTGTCACCAGAGGTGATTTTCTCTTTTTATTATCGCCATCTTATTTGCGACGAGATTTTGCAGCTCGCTCCCGCAGGTGCATTTAATCTGCACGGTTCGCTGTTACCAAAATATCGTGGTCGCGCGCCGCTGAACTGGGTGCTGGTGAACGGTGAAACGGAAACGGGCGTTACATTGCACCGAATGGTAAAACGTGCCGATGCTGGGGCCATTGTGGCGCAACTGCGCGTTGCCATTGCGCCAGACGATATCGCTATTACGCTGCATCATAAATTGTGCCATGCCGCGCGCCAGCTACTGGAACAGACATTACCCGCCATTAAACACGGTAATATTCTGGAAATCGCCCAGCGCGAAAACGAAGCCACCTGTTTTGGTCGCAGAACGCCGGATGACAGTTTCCTTGAATGACATAAACCGGCATCCGTACTGCACAACATGGTACGTGCCGTTGCCGATCCGTGGCCGGGTGCCTTCAGCTATGTTGGCAATCAGAAATTCACCGTCTGGTCGTCGCGTGTTCATCCTCATGCCAGCAAAGCACAGCCGGGGAGCGTGATTTCTATTGCACCGCTGTTGATTGCCTGTGGCGATGGCGCGCTGGAAATCGTCACCGGACAGGCGGGCGACGGCATTACTATGCAGGGCTCGCAATTAGCGCAGACGCTGGGCCTGGTGCAAGGTTCACGCTTGAATAGCCAGCCTGCCTGCACCGCCCGACGCCGTACCCGGGTACTCATCCTCGGGGTGAATGGCTTTATTGGCAACCATCTGACAGAACGCCTGCTGCGCGAAGATCATTATGAAGTTTACGGTCTGGATATTGGCAGCGATGCGATAAGCCGTTTTCTGAATCATCCGCATTTTCACTTTGTTGAAGGCGATATCAGTATTCATTCCGAATGGATTGAGTATCATGTCAAAAAATGTGATGTCGTCTTGCCGCTGGTGGCGATAGCCACGCCGATTGAATATACCCGCAACCCGCTGCGCGTATTTGAACTCGATTTTGAAGAGAATCTGCGCATTATCCGCTACTGCGTGAAGTACCGTAAGCGAATCATCTTCCCGTCAACTTCAGAAGTTTATGGGATGTGTAGCGATAAATACTTCGATGAGGACCATTCTAATTTAATCGTCGGCCCGGTGAATAAACCACGCTGGATTTATTCGGTATCAAAACAATTACTTGATCGGGTGATCTGGGCCTATGGCGAAAAAGAGGGTTTACAGTTCACCCTCTTCCGCCCGTTTAACTGGATGGGACCACGACTGGATAACCTTAATGCGGCACGAATCGGCAGCTCCCGCGCTATTACGCAACTCATTCTCAATCTGGTAGAAGGTTCACCGATTAAGCTGATTGATGGCGGAAAACAAAAACGCTGCTTTACTGATATTCGCGATGGTATCGAGGCGTTATACCGCATTATCGAAAATGCGGGAAATCGCTGCGACGGTGAAATTATCAACATTGGCAATCCTGAGAACGAAGCGAGAATTGAGGAACTGGGCGAGATGCTGCTGGCGAGCTTCGAAAAACATCCGCTGCGCCATCATTTCCCACCGTTTGCGGGCTTTCGCGTTGTCGAAAGTAGCAGCTACTACGGCAAAGGATATCAGGACGTAGAGCATCGTAAACCGAGCATCCGCAATGCCCACCGCTGCCTGGACTGGGAGCCGAAAATTGATATGCAGGAAACCATCGACGAAACGCTGGATTTCTTCCTGCGCACCGTTGATCTTACGGATAAACCATCATGACCAAAGTAGGCTTACGCATTGATGTCGATACCTTTCGTGGCACCCGTGAAGGCGTGCCGCGTCTGCTGGAAATCTTGAGTAAGCATAATATTCAGGCCAGCATTTTTTTCAGCGTCGGCCCGGACAATATGGGCCGCCATCTCTGGCGACTGGTGAAGCCACAGTTTTTGTGGAAGATGCTGCGCTCAAACGCGGCATCGCTTTATGGCTGGGATATTTTACTGGCAGGTACGGCCTGGCCAGGTAAAGAGATTGGTCATGCCAATGCCGATATCATTCGTGAAGCGGCTAAACATCACGAAGTCGGCCTGCACGCCTGGGATCACCATGCCTGGCAAGCCCGTAGCGGTAACTGGGATCGGCAAACAATGATCGACGATATTGCACGCGGTCTTCGCACTCTGGAAGAGATTATCGGTCAACCGGTAACCTGTTCTGCCGCTGCGGGCTGGCGTGCCGACCAGAAGGTGATCGAAGCAAAAGAAGCGTTCCATTTGCGCTACAACAGCGATTGTCGTGGGGCCATGCCGTTCCGTCCATTGCTCGAATCAGGAAACCCTGGCACTGCGCAAATTCCGGTGACCTTACCCACCTGGGATGAAGTGATTGGTCGGGATGTGAAAACAGAAGATTTTAACGGTTGGTTACTCAACCGCATCCTGCGAGATAAAGGCACGCCGGTTTATACCATTCATGCAGAAGTTGAAGGCTGCGATTATCAGCATAATTTTGTGGATCTCCTCAAACGCGCAGCTCAGGAAGGCGTGACATTTTGCCCTTTAAGCGAACTGTTATCAGAGACGTTGCCGCTCGGACAAGTTGTTCGCGGAAATATTGCCGGACGTGAAGGCTGGCTGGGTTGCCAACAAATTGCGGATAGTCGCTGATGAAATCGGTACGTTACCTTATCGGCCTCTTCGCGTTTATTGCCTGCTATTACCTGTTACCGATCAGCACGCGTCTGCTCTGGCAACCCGATGAAACGCGTTATGCGGAAATCAGTCGAGAAATGCTGGCATCCGGCGACTGGATTGTGCCCCATCTGTTAGGGCTACGTTATTTCGAAAAACCCATTGCCGGATACTGGATTAACAGCATTGGGCAATGGCTATTTGGCGCGAATAACTTTGGTGTGCGGGCAGGCGTTATCTTTGCGACCCTGTTAACTGCCGCGCTGGTGACCTGGTTTACTCTGCGCTTATGGCGCGATAAACGTCTGGCTCTACTCGCCACAGTAATTTATCTCTCATTGTTTATTGTCTATGCCATCGGCACTTATGCCGTGCTCGATCCGTTTATTGCATTCTGGCTGGTGGCGGGAATGTGCAGCTTCTGGCTGGCAATGCAGGCACAGACGTGGAAAGGCAAAAGCGCAGGATTTTTACTGCTGGGAATCACCTGCGGCATGGGGGTGATGACCAAAGGTTTTCTCGCCCTTGCCGTGCCGGTATTAAGCGTGCTGCCATGGGTAGCGACGCAAAAACGCTGGAAAGATCTCTTTATTTACGGCTGGCTGGCGGTTATCAGTTGCGTACTGACGGTTCTCCCTTGGGGACTGGCGATAGCGCAGCGGGAGCCTGACTTCTGGCACTATTTTTTCTGGGTTGAGCATATTCAACGCTTTGCACTGGATGATGCCCAACATAGAGCTCCGTTCTGGTACTACGTGCCGGTCATCATTGCCGGTAGCCTGCCGTGGCTGGGATTACTCCCCGGTGCACTGTACACAGGCTGGAAAAACCGCAAGCATTCCGCAACCGTCTATTTTTTGAGCTGGACGATAATGCCGCTGCTGTTTTTCTCCGTCGCTAAAGGTAAATTGCCCACCTATATTCTTTCCTGCTTTGCATCTCTGGCAATGCTGATGGCGCATTACGCTTTGCTGGCAGCAAAAAATAATCCTCTGGCGCTGCGGATTAATGGCTGGATTAACATCGCTTTTGGCGTCACTGGCATTATTGCCACATTTGTGGTCTCCCCGTGGGGACCAATGAACACGCCGGTGTGGCAAACCTTCGAGAGCTATAAAGTCTTTTGTGCCTGGTCGATTTTTTCGCTATGGGCATTTTTCGGCTGGTACACCTTAACAAACGTCGAAAAGACCTGGTCTTTCGCCGCGCTTTGCCCGCTGGGGCTGGCGTTGCTGGTAGGATTTTCAATTCCTGACAGAGTCATGGAAGGAAAACATCCGCAATTTTTTGTCGAGATAACACAAGAATCACTTCAACCAAGCCGCTATATTCTTACTGATAGCGTCGGTGTTGCCGCAGGTCTGGCATGGAGCCTGCAACGCGATGACATCATCATGTATCGCCAGACAGGTGAGTTGAAATACGGCCTTAATTATCCGGATGCGAAAGGGAGATTTGTCAGCGGTGATGAGTTCGCAAACTGGCTTAATCAACATCGTCAGGAGGGGATTATTACACTCATGCTTTCGGTTGACCGCGATGAAGATATCAACAGTCTCGCCATTCCGCCCGCAGATGCCATCGATCGTCAGGAGCGTCTGGTGCTGATTCAGTATCGTCCCAAATGATCTGGCTAACATTAGTCTTTGCCAGCTTGCTTAGCGTTGCCGGGCAGTTGTGTCAGAAACAGGCAACCTGCTTTGTGGCGATAAACAAACGGCGCAAACATATCGTGCTGTGGCTGGGACTGGCGCTGGCTTGTCTTGGTCTTGCCATGGTGCTCTGGCTGCTGGTCTTGCAGAACGTACCGGTAGGCATTGCCTACCCGATGTTAAGTCTGAATTTTGTCTGGGTGACGCTGGCTGCAGTAAAACTGTGGCACGAACCGGTATCGCCGCGTCACTGGTGTGGGGTGGCGTTCATTATTGGTGGCATTGTGATCCTCGGGAGTACGGTGTAATGGGCCTGATATGGGGATTATTCAGCGTCATTATTGCCTCAGTTGCGCAATTAAGCCTGGGTTTTGCGGCAAGTCATCTGCCGCCGATGACGCACTTATGGGATTTTATCGCGGCTCTGTTAGCTTTTGGCCTGGATGCCCGGATACTGTTACTCGGGCTGCTGGGTTATCTGCTTTCCGTTTTTTGTTGGTATAAAACGCTACATAAACTTGCGCTAAGCAAAGCCTATGCCTTGCTCAGTATGAGTTATGTGCTGGTATGGATTGCTTCAATGGTACTTCCCGGCTGGGAAGGGACTTTTTCGCTGAAAGCACTACTGGGAGTAGCCTGTATTATGAGCGGGTTGATGCTGATTTTCCTGCCCACGACAAAACAACGTTACTGAGTTTTCCCTGCCGCTGTACACTGCCGTTCCCACTCATCGGGGCTATAACTGCTTGCCGAGAGGACTTTCACCGTATGCAGCTTTTCACGATTAATACAATAAAGCGCATTCTGCAAAGGAGAGAGTAAATCCCCCACTTTCACGGCGAAGTCACTCTTCACTTCGGCGATCATTTTTATCGCGCCGCCAGCATCGCAGAGCATAAGTACATGTCTGTTATCTTGTTTATTGCAGCACGATTTTTTGACCAGCCATTCCATTGCATTATCCTGTTTGCTAAGAGTTTTCACATCAATTTACAGATTAACAGATAAACTCTTTATCAACGGCAATGGAATGGCAGAAATGAGAAGTGAAACGGAGGGTTAATTATTGCTGACGTTGCACCCACTCTTTTAGCGCCTGACGTGAAATTTTAATACCGCCGTTTTTCAGCTCCGGCGGTAAAGTCAGCCAGCGCACCGGTTGTTGAAAACGAGCCAGCTTATCTTTCACCCATTCGCCAAGATCAACGGTTTGCTGGTCATACTCCACCACCGCTACCGGCCGATGACCAAACTCCTTGTCGGCAACGGGAACGATAAACACCTGCAAAACCGCAGGATGTGCAGCAATAACACGCTCGACTTCTTCCGGCTGAATACCCTCACCGCCACTGAATAACAGATTGTCTAAACGTCCGACAATGGTCAGCTTGCCATTATGCATCTCACCGCGATCGCGCGTAGCGTACCAGCCTTCGTCATTAACCAGTGAAACCAGTTGCCCGTTACGCCAGTAACCTTCTGCCATACTGGCAGCCCGCAGCCACACTTCATTATTAACGATTTTCACTTCCCGACCCGGCAGCGGCGAACCAACATCTGCCAGGCCGTCGGCTTCTTTCGCACATACCGTGGAGGCAAACTCGGTCAGACCATAGCCGCAAAAGCAACGAATCCCCTGCTCGCGCGCCTGTTCCGTCAACTCGACCGGGATAGCCGCGCCGCCAAGTAACACCGCTTTCAGGGAAACGGAACTGCGGTTAACCAGCAAACGCCAGAGTTGTGTTGGCACCAGTGAAGCGTGAGTACAGCCTGCCAGCATTTGCTCCAATGGCTGTTTATCACGCACCGTCATCCGCGCACCAGCGTATAACCAGCGCCACATAATTCCCTGACCGGAGACGTGAAACAGCGGTAAAGAGAGCAACCAGTCATCGTGATCGCCAAACGGAATCAGCGATAACACACCTTGCGCACTGGCAAGATGGGCCTGATAAGTATGGACAGCGGCTTTCGGTAAACCGGTGGAGCCGGAGGTCAATGTCATTGAACAAAGACGTGTTGGTTGCCACAGAGCTGAATGTGTGCCTTCAACCATCTGAATATGCAGTGAAGTTAACGCCGGGAAAGTATTTTCTCCTTCCAGCACCAGCGCATATTGCAGTGTAAGATTTGGCAGTAATTCCTCAAGCAACGGTTGCGGAAGCTGTGGATTTACGGGCAGCACCCGCGCCCCGCATTGCAGTAACGCCAGCCAGGCGAGCAGCGTTTGCGGCGTATTCCACGCCCGCAACATCACGCCGCTGCCCTCAACCACACCCTGCGCCGCAAAGCCCGTAGCTAACTCATCGACGCGAGCACAAAGCTCGCGCCAGTTGAGTTGCTCGTCATTAAGACGTAAGGCGATGGCTTCTCCCCGCACTTGCCGCCAGTGACGCCACGGCCAGTCAGAGAAGATCATAACAACCGCTCCAGTGCATCAACTTCCACGACAGGCAGCGTGCTACCCGGCCAGCGACGTACCTGCTGCGCCTGCATCAGATCCAGCGTGTCCAGCCCTGGAATGGTGTCCGGCGTTAACCAGGCGGCAATCCGCGCCAGTTGCGTTAAGCCTAAGCTCGACTCAATAGAAGAACTGATCACCGCCGTCAGCCTCAACGCGTGCGCCGCCTGTACCTGCTCGCGTACTTTTTCCAGACTGCCCGTGAGCGTGGGTTTGATAACTACCGCGCGCACGCCCTCTTCAGCCACAAAGGCAAAATCCGGCTCGCGCAGGCTTTCATCCCAGGCAATGGCAATGCCGGTTTCACGGGCAAACGCTCGCGAATCATCGCGGGTTTTGCACGGCTCTTCGAGAAACGCGATGCGGTGGCGATAATCCGGGTTAACATATTTGGCAAACTGCTGACCTTTCAGCGGTGTCCAGGCGCGATTTGCGTCAAGACGCAAATGCAGATCCGGAATTGCCTCCAGCAACAGATTAACCACCATGCCGTCGCGCACGGCTTCGTACAATCCCACTTTGACCTTCGCCACTTTCTCGCCTGGCATATCAGCAAGTTTGAGGATCAGATCGTCAGGATCGCCATTACACAGTGGTGCCGCACGGTAATTGGCCGCCTGCGGGAGCGTATCTGCCAGCTCCGCCAATGCACAGCTTACGCCAAAGGCAACGGAAGGCATCTGCGGTAGCTCGCAATCGCCTGCCAGCCAGTTATTTACCCAGGCAAGCAGCACGCTTTGCGCCTCTTCCCAGGTTTCCTGGCTGAAGCCCGGCAGTGGGGAGATCTCCCCCCACCCTTCGCGCTCGCCCTCACGCAGGCAAACGTACAGCCCGTCGCGGGTTTTTAACCGCCTGTCGCGCAGAACCACCCCCGCGTCCATGGGGATCTGCCAGCGGTATACCTGCGCGCTACGCATTACGGATTCCGTTTAAATTTGCTGAAATCAGGCTGACGTTTCTGGTTGAAAGCGTTGCGACCTTCCTGACCTTCTTCCGTCATGTAGAACAGCATGGTGGCGTTGCCCGCCAACTCCTGCAGCCCCGCCTGCCCGTCACAGTCGGCGTTCAGTGCAGCTTTCAGGCAGCGCAGCGCCATCGGACTGTTTTGCAGCATTTCGCGGCACCAGCGAACGGTCTCTTTTTCCAGATCCGCCAGCGGTACCACGGTGTTGACAAGGCCCATATCCAGCGCCTGTTTCGCGTCGTACTGACGGCACAGGAACCAGATTTCCCGCGCTTTTTTCTGTCCGACGATGCGAGCCATGTAGGAAGCGCCCCAGCCGCCGTCGAAGGAACCGACTTTCGGGCCAGTCTGACCGAAGATGGCATTATCTGCCGCGATAGTCAGGTCGCACATCATGTGCAGAACGTGACCGCCGCCGATGGAGTAGCCAGCCACCATCGCGACAACCGGTTTCGGACAGGTACGGATCTGACGCTGGAAGTCCAGCACGTTCAGGTGATGTACGCCGGAATCATCTTTATAGCCGCCGTAATCACCACGCACTTTCTGGTCACCGCCGGAGCAGAACGCTTTATCACCTGCGCCAGTCAGAATGATCACGCCGACGTTGTCGTCATAACGCGCATCTGCCAGTGCCTGGATCATCTCTTTTACCGTCAGAGGACGGAAGGCATTGCGCACCTGCGGACGATTAATGGTGATTTTTGCGATACCATCGGTGGATTTTTCATAACGAATGTCCTCGAAACCTTCGGAGCAGTCGTGCCATTCAACCGGTGCGTAAAGCATTGCTTCATCAGGATAAATCATATTGTGTCCTTTAGTCAGAAACGCAAGATCTGCGCCAGACTTGCGATTACGCCAGCGGGATTTTCCCGATGCGCGTTATGTCCGGCGCGAGGAATGACATGGCAGTCGGCAGCCAGTTCCGCCGCCAGGGCGCGGAATTTGCTGTCACGTTCACCACATAAATAATAAAACGCAAATGTGCGGGCGCTAAGGTTAGCACGTAAATCAGGCTGGACGGCGAGAGAAGTCGCCTCCAGCATGGCGGCAAGGGTTGCGCCATTATTGTTGCTGCGCAGCGCCACCAGCTCCCGGCGTTGATCGTCATTGAGCGAGGCAAAAACAGGCTGTTGATACCAGTCGGCAAATACCGCCGTTAACGGTTCTGTGCGAAAACGCTGCGCCCATTGGCGATCGGAACGCTGACGTTCCGCACGTTGTTCAGCATTTTGCAGCCCCGGATGCCCGCCTTCGACAATAACCCCACAAAGCCCCGCCAGCCCCTGGCAAGCCACCATCATCGCCACCCGTCCGCCAAGCGAGTACCCCACCAGCCAGAAGTCAAGGATGTTGTAACTAACCAAGGTTTTACGCAGTAAGTCGGTGACATCATCAAATCCATCGACGCTAATCGCCGCCGAACCACCATGACCTGGGAGATCAACATACAACCGTGAGTAGTCGGCAAACGCCTCGCCCACTTCTTGCCATTCGTGGCAATCGCCGGAAAAACCGTGCAAAAACACCAGCCAGGGTAAACCTGGTTTTCCGTGTTTTGCCTGCGCGTGCAGGATCATAAATGGCTTACCTGCGCCAGAAGTTGCTGGAGCGTTTGCGCACCATCGGTGTCGTTAACCACCATTTCAATCACCGTGGTGGTTGGCGTGCGCCAGGCGTCGGCAAATGCCGTTTCAAGTTCCTGCCAGTTTTGCGGACGATGATATTTCAGCTCGAACATCGCGGCGGCGTGCTCAAAATGGACGTTTTGCGGCATCAGATAGAAACGCTCACGCTCGCTTTGCGGCGTTGGCAACAGCGAGAAAATTTGCCCGCCGTTGTTGTTCACCACAATTAATACCAGCGGCGCAGAAACCTGACGCAATAACGCCAGCGCGTTGAGATCGTAAAGTGCGGAGAGATCGCCCACAATCGCCAGCGTCGGTTTGCCGCTTGCCCGCTGAACGCCTGCGGTGGTCGAAAGCAGTCCGTCGATACCGCTGGCCCCTCGGTTGCTGTACACCGGGTAACCTGCCGGAAGTTGCGAAAGCGCATCAATCAGACGTACCACCAGGCTGTTACCGACAAACAATTGCCCCTGTTCAGGCAGATAGTCGCTGATGCGATGCGCCAGTTGCGCTTCGCCAAACGCATCGCGACGGGCAATAACCGCCTGCATTGCCTGTTCCGCCAGGCGCGGGATTTCAACGCACCAGGGCTGGCGTTTTTCTGCCGGATGCAGCTCCAGCCAGTCGGCAATATTGGCAATTAAGCGGCGTCCACGATGGTGCGCCGGATCAAGCCGCCCTTCGATGTCATCCACAATCCAGTACTCTTCGGGTTCACAGCTTGCCTGCCATTGCAGGAGCCGTTTGCCCGTCAGGCTGCTTCCCAGTTGCACCACAATTTGCGCCTGCTGCAGCTCGCTGGTCGCTTTGGCATTGCCTAACCAAAGATCGGCACACGGCAGCGGCTGCCCGGTTTGTGACAGCACATCGCCAATCAGCGGCCAGCCAAGAGTTTGCGCCCACAGGGCAACTTTTTTGCCCTCTTCCGCACTCATGCGCCCGGCAACCACCACGCCGCGCTTTTGTCGCCAGAAGAACCAGTCGCGCTGTTTTTCACTTTCCAGACTAGGCGCTTCACGCAGCCACGGTTTGTCGTCCTGCCACCAGTCACCCAGACGCTGTTGCCAGCTAAGCCCGGTATCGTCCATTTCGCCATACAGCGGTTCAGCAAACGGGCAGTTGATATGGACTCCCCCCGCATGAAGCGTACCGAGAGCGTGGTCGATGGTAGAAACCAGCCAACGTGCGGGGATATCCTGGGTCGGGCGCGGCAATGAAATACTGTGCGTGGGGTGAGAGGCGAACATTCCCGGCTGGCGAATTGCCTGATTCGCGCCGCAGTCAATTAGCTCCGGCGGGCGATCGGCGGTTAAGAGAATCAGTTTTTCTCCGGTTAACCCGGCTTCAATCAGTGCCGGATAGAGATTTGCCACCGCCGTGCCGGAGGTCACAATCACCGCCACCGGCTGCTTGCTGACTTTCGCCAGCCCCAGCGCCAGATGCCCCAACCCACGCTCATCGAAATGGGTGTGGTGAATGAATGCGGAATTCTCCGCCGCCGCTAACGTTAACGGTGTAGAACGCGAGCCTGGGGCGATACAGATGTGTCTGACGCCGTGACGCGTTAATGCTTCCAGAATGACCGCCGCCCAGCGTCGGTTAAATGCGCTTACTGACATGAGTTTGTCCGGTATCAATATTGCGGCTAAGTATAAGGAGCTACAAAAATAGATTATTGATATGAATCGGTAATGATGCGACTCATTACTATTCCATTTGTAATAAAGTACGCAACCCTGCCGCTTTGTTGTCGATTTCCTGCCACTCTTGCTCGGGGTCGGAACCACGGACAATGCCCGCGCCAGCATATAATCGCACGACATTGCCGCTAATTTTTGCTGAGCGCAGGGAAACGCAGAATTCGCTTTGTTGTAATGAGAGATAGCCCGCAGAACCGGCGTACCATTCTCGGGTGAACGGTTCGTGACAGGCGATAAACTGTCGCGCCAGATCGCGCGGTAAGCCAGCAACTGCTGCCGTTGGCTGCAACTGATGTAAACAGATCACATCATCCGCTTTGTTGAGTGAAGTCCAGATACAGCGGCGAAGATGCTGCACTTTACGCAGACGCAGTACCTGCGGCGGTAAAACATCCAGCGTCTGGGTATCGGCCTGTAATCGTTGGCAGATATCTTCCACCACCAGCATGTTCTCGCGCTGGTTTTTATCATCCGCCATCAGCCACTCTTCTAACTGCTGCGCCTGCTTATCATCAGGATGATTTGCTACTGTTCCCGCCAGCGCTTCAGTACGCAGCGCTTTGTCACGCCGCCGCCATAACCGTTCCGGTGAAGAGCCAAGAAAAGCATTTTCGCCATCAAAGGCCATGTAAAAATGGTAGCAATTCAGATTCAGTCGACGACTGGCAGCCATCATCGCCGCCGCGTTGACCGGACTTGCGAAATGCAGGTCAGTTGCCCGAGCGAGCACCACTTTGTCGAGCTCACCTTCGGCGATGGTTTTCGTTGCCAGTTCGATTAATTGCGTCCAGCCCGTTTTGTCCGGCCAGTGTTGTTCTCGCGTGGTGGTTAAATGTAACCCAGGCAAGGGCTTGATACTCACCAGTGTGGCGATAAATTCTTTTGCCTGAATCGCATCGTGCTGAAGGGAGCTTTCGCTGAATAGCGTCAGCCGCAGCGTGGCTTTACCGCCACAGCGTCGCCATTCCAGGCGGGGTAAAAGTAAATTGCCCTGCGACGGGTCAAAAGCATTCAGCCCCCAAATGCGTAAGTCGGCGTGTTCCGGGTGCTGGCGAAGAAAACGTTGTGCCTGGTCCAACGACGTAAAACGGGTAATCGCGCCCAGGACGGCAGCTTCTTCATCACCATTACGTTGTTGCCAGTAGAATTGCGGGTACGTTTGCTGACTGGCCAGCCAGCTCAAGGCATCAAAAGCGTCTTTGAGAGGGAAAGGAATATCGATAACCCGAATGCCGGGTGTCGCCGGAATCTCTTGCGACAAATGGCGCAGTAGATTTTCCAGCGCCGTAGTAAGTGATTGCACGCGGACCTCTCCCTGTTAAAAGCCTCACATTATACGGGGTACTACAAAAAAAATGCAGTACCCCGGTGTAGGGAGGTTTTAACGGCGTGCCAGCAACAGTCCTAGTACCAGCCCAACGGCCGCGCCCACACCAATTCCTTGCCAAGGTTTTTCGTGGACGTAGTCATCAGCACGATAAACAGCCTGCTTCGCCCGATAGTAATAACTGTCTGAAACCTGGCTAACCCGTTTTTTCACATCATCCAGCGCTTTTTCTGCACGCGCTTTCAGCTCAACATATTTCTGATCAGCGGGATCGCCAGAGGAGCGGAGCACCTCTTCCAGTGTTTCACTAAGCAGCGTCAGGTCGTCATCGATACGTGTATCACCAAACTGATTAGACATTCTCGTTCTCCATTTGCGTAAAACCTGTCACTAACTATAGACAAGGGTTGTTGATTACGCCTGAATTACCTCGCGTGCCATCCCAATGTGTGGGATACCATCTTCTTCATAGACCTCCGTCACAGGGATAAAACCGAAACTCTGGTAGAAGTTTTGCAGATGCGCCTGCGCCCCGAGGTAAACAGGCTTATCAGGCCAGTGATGCGTGCAGGTGTCGAGGGTTTTACTCATCAGTTGCTGCCCCACTTTTTCGCCACGCAACGCTTCACTGACAATCACCCGACCAATAACGACCGGCTCAAGATCATCATCACTTTTCAGAATCCTCGCATATGCCACCAGTTCATCATTTTTCCAACCGAGAATATGGCGATTATCCCCCGTCAAATCATCACCATCGATATCCTGATAAGGGCAATTCTGCTCGACAACAAACACCGCGCAACGCAGTTGTAATAAGGCATAAAGCTGGGAAACCGATAATTCAGAGTGATGCAGATCTTGCCATTCAATCATAATGCTCTCCTTTTAGATGTATGCCTTATACTAGCCAGAATATTTTTTGAAACGTGATGAACTCATGGAATTAATTTTTTTAGGTACTTCAGCCGGTGTGCCAACCCGCACGCGCAATGTCACGGCAATATTGCTTAACCTGCAACATCCGACCCAGAGCGGACTTTGGTTGTTTGACTGCGGTGAAGGCACCCAGCATCAGCTACTGCATACCGCCTTTAACCCTGGAAAACTGGACAAGATTTTTATCAGTCACCTTCATGGCGATCATCTTTTTGGTTTACCCGGCTTGCTGTGCAGTCGTTCTATGTCAGGCATTATCCAACCCTTAACGATTTATGGTCCGCAAGGTATCCGTGAATTTGTGGAAACCGCGCTGCGGATTAGCGGCTCATGGACCGATTATCCGCTGGAAATTGTCGAAATTGGCGCTGGCGAAATTCTCGATGATGGCCTGCGCAAAGTAACCGCTTATCCGCTGGAACACCCACTGGAATGTTATGGCTATCGTATTGAAGAACATGATAAACCGGGTGCATTAAATGCCCAGGCATTAAAAGCTGCTGGCGTGCCGCCTGGCCCACTGTTTCAGGAATTAAAAGCGGGCAAAACAATCACGCTGGAAGATGGAAGGCAGATTAACGGCGCAGATTACTTAGCTGCTCCAGTGCCAGGTAAAGCGCTCGCTATTTTCGGCGATACCGGCCCCTGCGATGCCGCACTTGACCTGGCTAAAGGTGTCGATGTCATGGTGCACGAAGCGACGCTGGATATAACCATGGAAGCCAAAGCCAATAGTCGCGGCCATAGCTCTACACGCCAGGCTGCGACACTAGCCCGTGAGGCTGGAGTCGGTAAGCTAATCATTACCCACGTCAGCTCGCGCTATGATGACAAAGGTTGTCAGCACCTGTTACGTGAATGCAGGTCAATTTTCCCGGCGACTGAACTAGCGAATGATTTCACCGTGTTTAACGTTTAACTCTGCTTATTATTAAAAACAGGGCGAAACTTGCCCTGTTATCGCAACCCGCGCTACATATATCCACCCACACGGGCATATTGAGCGATTTTTGATATTTATTCATCTCCTTACGCACTATATTCAGAGCAATAAGTTGCCTCTTTTTATCTTCATTCAGCACAACCTTTGCAACTAAAAGGAGCCCATGATGGTTACAGTTGTCAGCAATTATTGTCAATTATCTCAAACCCAACTCAGTCAGACATTTGCAGAAAAATTTACTGTGACCGAGGAATTACTGCAGTCTTTAAAAAAAACAGCGTTATCCGGAGATGAAGAAAGTATTGAGTTACTGCATAATATTGCGTTAGGTTATGATGAATTTGGAAAAAAAGCTGAAGATATTCTTTACCATATTGTTAGAAACCCAACAAATGAGACCCTATCGATTATCCGACTTATTAAAAATGCCTGTTTAAAATTATATAATTTGGCACATACCGCAACCAACTTCCACCTTAAACCAACTGGTCCTGATAATTCAGATGTTCTCCTGTTCAAAAAGCTATTCTCCCCTTCGAAATTAATGACAATTATCGGTGATGAAATTCCTCTTATATCTGAAAAACAGTCGCTTTCAAAGGTGCTTTTAAATGATGAGAATAATGAACTGAGTGATGGTACAAACTTCTGGGATAAAAATCGTCAATTAACCACAGATGAAATAGCTTGCTATCTTCAGAAGATCGCCGCTAATGCAAAAAATACTCAAGTCAATTATCTTACTGGTCTCTACGTCCCCTACTCCACCAGAACTCACCTGGAAGACGCTCTCAATGAAAATATTAAGAGCGATCCATCATGGCCGAATGAAGTCCAGTTATTCCCCATAAATACTGGCGGACACTGGATATTAGTTTCGCTACAGAAAATAGTAAATAAAAAAAATAATAAACTACAAATAAAATGTGTCATATTCAACTCATTGCGTGCACTAGGCCATGATAAAGAAAATTCACTTAAGCGTGTCATTAATAGTTTTAATTCTGAACTCATGGGAGAAATGTCGAATAATAATATAAAAGTTCATTTAAATGAACCAGAGATAATATTTTTACATGCCGATCTTCAGCAATACTTAAGCCAAAGTTGCGGTGCGTTTGTGTGCATGGCAGCCCAAGAAGTGATTGAACAAAGGGAAAGCAATTCTGACAGCGCCCCCTATACGTTATTAAAAAACTATGCTGACAGATTTAAAAAATATTCAGCAGAAGAGCAGTACAAAATTGATTTTCAACATCGACTGGTAAACAGGAATTGTTATTTAGATAAATATGGCGATGCAGGTAATGACTCCAACTTACTGATAGTGTTTTATGTTCAGATAATGCCCGATGACCTTGTCATGCAGCTCCACCGATTTTGAGAACGACAGTGACTTCCGTCCCAGCCTTGCCAGATGTTGTCTCAGATTCAGATTATGTCGCTCA